>OMVB01000186.1 GCA_900314395.1 uncultured Prevotellaceae bacterium
CGAGATCCTCCTTTTCCGGAATCTGCACTTCTTTAGAGTCGAAGGTAATCTGCATAGCTTCGTCGAATTTAGAATGCGTACCTAAGTCGTGAGGTTGCTCTGCACCTACGTTTCGGTCTGCAAAGAGAATCTTCATTCCGTTGCGGCGAATGCCGAGGTCAACCCAGTTGAAATCGTCTTTCTTGAGAGTAATATTTTTCATGGTTCTTCTTGATTAAACATTTCATTAATAAAGCGGCTTTGGGTGCAGTCGTTCACCTCGCCATACTTCCACCTCTGGTAGCAGGTGGTCAATATTGCTTCGTTTTTGGCGCGTGTCAGGCTGACGTAGAACAGCCTGCGCTCCTCTTCCAGTTCTTCCTCGGTGGATGACTCACGGATGGCCGGGTACAGCCCTTCCTCGCAGCCTGCGATGAACACCGTGGGGAACTCCAGTCCCTTTGAGCAGTGTGAGGTCATCAGGGCGACCTTGTCCTTGCCATCGTCCTTCTTGTCCACGGCGGACAGCAGCGCGATATTCTCCAGGTATCCTGCCAGCGACTCGTCCGGCAGGTCGTAGGTGTCACCCAGGCGTTGGTCCTGGACGTAGTAACGGACTCCGTTGAGCAGCTCGTCGAGGTTCGCCGTGCGCTTGCGCCCGTCGTCGTCGTTCTCCTTGGAGTAGAGCTCATAGAGCCCCGACCGCGTGAGGACTTCCTGCACAGCCTCTATAGCGTCGAGGGATTCCTGGAGGGAGGTTAGCTCGTCCACCGCCCTTACGAACTCCAGCACGGAGCGTACCGCTGTGGGCTTCAGCCCCAGCGGATTGTCAACGAGGAAACGGGCGACAGAGAAGATGCTTCTATCCTGCGTCGATGCGTTGACCTGAAGGGTGGACAACGTAGCGTCGCTGATGCCCCTTGCGGGCCTGTTGCAGATACGCTTGAAGGCTTCGTCGTCGTCGTGGTTCACCACGAGACGCATGTAGGCGATGGCGTCTTTTATCTCTTGGCGCTCGAAGAATGATATTCCGGAGTAGATGACGTACGGCACTTTCCCACGCAGCAACGCGTCCTCCAGCGCCCTTGCCTGTGCGTTGGTGCGGTACAGGACAGCGAAGTCCGAGTAGCGGCTGCCCGAGTCGTGCCTTCTCTTGATGGTTGCTGTTATAAACCGTGCCTCGTCGCGGTCGTCGCGCAGGTACTGCACGTCTATCGGCACCCCGTCCTGACGGGAGGCCACGCAGTGCTTCGGCAGGCGGTTGATATTGAAGTCAATGAGCCGGTTGGCCGCCTCGACTATCTGAGGGGTGGAGCGGTAGTTCGTTTCCAGCTTGAACGCTTTGTGGTCCGGGAAGTCGAGCCTGAAGTTAAGGATATTCTGTATTCTTGCTCCACGGAAGGCGTAGATGCTCTGCGAATCGTCGCCCACGGCGCATATATTTCCGTGTGCTTGTGACAGGGTCAGGATGATGCTGTATTGGATGGCATTGGTGTCCTGGTACTCGTCCACGAGAATGTAACGGAAACGTCGCGCAATGGTTTTTGCCACTTCCGGGTATCGGTCGAGGAGGAACCTGGTGTAGACCAGTATGTCGTCGAAGTCCACCGAGGCATTGCGCCGGCAGCGCTTCATGTACAGTTCGTATATCCGTCCTAGCTCGGGCCGGTTCTTTTTCGTGTCGTACTTCATCTGTGACGGCTCTTGGAAGTAGTCTTTCGGCAGGACGTAGTCGTTCTTCAGGAGCGATATCCTCGATGCGATATCCCTGGTCTTGTAGACCTGCAGCAGGTGCTTGCGTTGCTTCTTCTCGTCCTCGGAGAGTTCCTTGGTTTTCTGTTTGTCGTTCCAGTCCACGCCGAACAGCACTTCCCCGATGCAATCCTTCAGGCAGCTCTCCGCGTCGTCCTCGTCAAGGATGGTGAAGTTGGACGGGAAGCCGATGTACATATGGTATTCCCGGAGGAACCGCACGAACACCGAGTGGAACGTACCCATCACGAGGCTGGAGGCAGATTTGTCTCCGGTTATGGTATAGATGCGCTCGCGCATCTCTCCGGCTGCTTTCTTCGTGAAGGTCAGCGCCAGGATCTCGTGCGGGTCTACGCCGTCACGGAGAAGGAGAGCTATCTTGCTTGTCAGGACACGTGTCTTACCGCTGCCGGCTCCTGCAATGATGAGGATAGGGCCATCTTTCTGAATGACGGCTTCTCTCTGTTGCTGGTTAAGGTTGTCTAATATTGGGTCTTGCATGGAGGTATAGGCTTTGCTTATGCTTTCTTTTGGATTTTCTTCATTTTCAGGTAGTTTTTTATAATACGGTTAAAACGTGCTATCTGTCTAAGGTCTTTGACCGTACTGTTTTCCGGAAGGGATACCAGGCCCTTCTGTCCGTATAAATGTATCTTCATTTTGCGGATATATTGATTATTGAAAGGATCTTCTCTGCTGTCATGTATTCGTTCCAGTCCGTATATCCTGTAACCTTACCGTCGGGGTTTGAGATATACACTTGGGGAATCCCTGTCTTGGAACCCTTGTCAAACAAGTCATATAGTTCATTGGACTCGGTTGCAACGACAGGCATTGTGAAGCTCTGTTTTTGCCAAAAGGACTGCACCTGTTCTTTTCCTTCACCTCTGGAGATTGCAAGGATATTTATTGACTGTTTGTAATTCTTATAGACAGTCTCTATCTCCGGAAGCTGCAGGTGGCAGTCCGGACATGTCGTTGTGAACAGTATGATGACAGATGGTTTCCCAAGCATGTCGGCTTTGCCGATGTTCTGTCCGTTAATGAGGTAGGTTTGGAATTCCGGTAATTCCTGTCCTATCTGGATGTGTCTTTTGTCAGAGGCTTTTGTACAGGACAGAAGGATTGTTCCGAGTGTAACGAGAAGTAGTAGTTTTAGTTTCATAAGTTTTTTGTTTTGTTTTTGTCAGTTTCCGTTTATTTGTGGAGATTCTGTAACCGGCGTGGCGTATTTCATGCGACATGCGGCGGAAGAATCGTAACGAAGGCACGGAAACGGAGGAGTCCGGACAAGGATGGCAAGGGATTATCAATCTTTCACGGTTGTGAATCCCGCAGCCATACCTAAGTAGGTTATGCCTTTTCCGGACTCCAAAAAACATTAATTATTGACGACATATATGTTGTCTTTGAACAGTTTGTTGTACTTTGATGGTAGTCGCAGTATATAAGTTTTTTCCCCACCGGGGATTATTCCGACCTTGTATTGTGGATTGAGTCTTATCAGTTCCTTTTGTGTTATCCCTGTTGCATTTATTATCTGTTTGTAGGTCAGTCGGTTTTCTATTTTGTAACTGGTGATTTTCCCTTCGGAAAATGGTTTTATTTTTATTTCATGTAAGGAAGAGAAGTAAATGGAATAGAGTGCAGCGACAAAGGCTGGCATATAGCTTCTTGTCTCTTCCGGGAGATATTGGTATATGTCCCAGAACTCTCTTGAGTCCGCTTTCCTTATTGCGGATTCAACTGCTTTTGCTCCGCAGTTGTATGATGAAATCGCCAGTGGCCACGAGCCGAATTTCTTGTAGGCGTCCCGCAGGTACCGTGCTGCGGCATCTGCGGAGCGCAGCGGATCTAGCCGTTCGTCTATGAAGGCGTTGCACTGTAATCCATAATCCCTTGCTGCGTCCGGCATGAACTGCCACATCCCCACGGCGCCGGCCTTGGAGACGGCAAGGGGGTTCATCGCGGATTCCACGATGGAGAGGGCCGACAGGTCCTCTGGCAGTCCATACCGACGGAAGGTGTACCTGAGATAGTCTTCGTAATAGTCGTATTTTCCCAGTATGTATTGAAGTGCTTTCGAGTGATTCTCTATGTAGCTCCTTACGTGAGCTTCCAGCTCCTTGCGGTATGGAATGGTGAGTTCTTTCGGGAGCAGCAGGAGACGTAGTGTAAGAAGGTCGATGTCGACCGGGATTATTTGTTTTTTCTCTTCCGGCGTTGTTTTCTCTTCCCCTGTTTTTTCAGTCTCTTCCAGGAAGTCCCATGTGTTTATTATTATACTGTTTGTGATTGACGTGTCATTCAGTTCATCAATTGATTGAAGTATCTCTGTCTTTTTCCTTTCTTTTCGGTGTCTTTCTATGCCTTCCAGTTCCTCCCGTCCAAGCTGTGCGTAGGAAGGGAGGATGTTTAAGAACATAAGAAGGGCTAATATCTTTACTGTAAGCCTCATTTTTTGTCAGACTTGTTGTATAGTTTCTTATACTGTGGTTTCTTATCTTCGAAGACTAGTTCGGGATTTATGTATTTTCGGTCTTCTTTCTCGTTTATGACGCGCTTTAGTCTTGCGTCGAAGGTTTTCCCCGACTTGGACATAAAGCCTCGAATCAGGCCCGATTTTCCCGTTTCAAACAGGTTCTTGATTGTCTTCTCTGCAAGATGTCTTCCGAAGATGGTCCGGTTCATGGAAAGCCCGCACTCTCTGTTCGTGCATTTGGCATATGTATCCCATACCTTGACAATGCTTCCGCAAAGGGGACACGTAATATTCTCCGCCTGGGCGGCCTTGGAAAAAGTGTCGTTGATTGAGGATGAGAGCAGCTGCTTTGTAATGGACTCTGTGAAGATTCGGATTTTCTTGTCAAAGTCGCTTGCGGGCATTTCTCCGTCGGCAATCATTGACAGGGCGATTTCCCAGCGGCCGGTCATCGCCACGTCGGAGATGTCCATGTCTTTGACAAGGTTGTAGATTTCTATTCCTGTTTCTGTCGGGACAATCTTCTTGCCTTCTTTTTTGATGTATTTCCTTACATCAATAAGAATCTTCAGGATTGCAGCTCTTGTTGCTGCTGTGCCTATACCGATATCCTTAAGAGCTGCCTTGACTTCGTCATCGTCGGAGTCCTTGCCGGCGGTCTTCATCGCCTCAAGGAGGGATTCGTAGGTATAGAGGGGCTTGGGTTTTGTCTGGCCTTGTATTGTCTCTGCTTTCTTTACGGTGAGGCTGTCTCCGACAGACAGCTCCGGCAGTTTCTGTTCAGGTTCTTCTTCGTTATTCTTGTCTTTGCCCGAAGGTTCTGACACATCGACACCGCGGACTACTTTCCATCCGGGTTTGACGACTCTTGTCGACGAAGCCGAGAAGGATTCGTCCGCGCAGGAGAATTTAACGCTGAGGACATCACATTCGCAGGGTGCGGCGAAGGCCTCTAGCATCCTCTCTGCAATCAGGTTATATATGCAGAGTTCCTTTCCGGTAAGGTTTGGGGTTGCAGTTTTCTCTATGAGAAGGGCGTGATGGTCGGTAACTTTTCCGTCGTTGACGCTCCTTCGTCCGAGGCTGGAGAAACTGTTTGAAGACATCATCTTTGCAGCAGTACGGATTGTAGGTTCGTTTGTGTTCTCTGCAAGGTTTCTCAGTCTTTCCGGGATTGTCTTCAGCACATCGTTCGGAATGAAACGGGAGCCTGTGCGTGGGTATGTGACCAGTTTCATTTCATAGAGTTTCTGTACTGTTGCCAATGTCTCTTCCGGAGACATGTCGTATCGTCTTGATGCTTCCTGTTGCAGTGAGGTCTGGTCGTGCAGCAGTGGCGGAGCAATAGTCTTGCTGTTATGTTCCGCTTGGGTCACTTTCAGGAGACTTACTGCTGCACGTTTGGCGACGGCTTCCGCCGCACCGTAGGAGTCAAAGCGTTTATCTGATGTGACATGGAACTTCACTCCTTTGGCTTCGGTGTTTATCTTCACGGTCCAGAATGACTGCGGAACGAAGTTCTTGTTTTCTAGGTATCGAGAACATACAAGAGCCAGCGTTGGGGTCTGTACACGTCCGAGGGAGAAGACTCGTTTCTCCCCGGGGGTGTACTTCTTGACGGTGAGGGTAAGCGCTTCCGTTGCGTTTATACCGACGAGCCAGTCCGCTTCTGCGCGGGCTTTGCCGGCGTAGTAGAGCGAATCGAAGTCTGCTCCGGGCTTAAGGTTCTTAAGACCGTCGCGGATGGCTTCGTCGGTCATCGATGATATCCACAGTCTCTTGATGGGTTTACTGCAGCGCGGGTTCTTGTCACATACGTATTGGTATATCCAACGTTGTATCACTTCTCCCTCACGGCCGGCATCACCGCAGTTGACGATAGTGTCGGTCTCAGAGAAGAGTTTTTCTATAACCCGTAGTTGTTTTACATATCCCGGATCCGGCTTTCGGTCTTTCCCAAGACGCGGGGACAGTAGGAACTGCTGCGGAAGGACGGGGAGGTTCTCCACCTTCCAGTGCAGGGCCTGCGTCTGCGTGTCTTCGGCAATCTGACACAGATGTCCTATTGCCCAGGTGACACGGCAGGCCTCACCTGACAGCCGGCCTCCTTCCATGAATCCGTCACCACGTGTGCGGCAACCGGTAAGACGGGCAAGCTCCATTCCTACGGAGGGTTTTTCTGCTATAAGTGTGATCATTTTGAATTATTTTAATTTATGTTTATAATCGGTATTTGTTTCAGAAGTGCAATTTCGTATTCCAGTTTTGCTCCGCGTGAGTCCTCCCATCCGGGAAGTTGTATCATGGCGTTGCATTGCAGCAGGTCAATGATGTCGACTGCCAGGTGGCGTTCCCATGTGTCGTCTTCGGTGAGACCGTTCTTGAACGGGTTCACCGGGACGTACCCTTTTTCTCTCAGCTGCTGTTCAGCTTTGTAGAATTCGTTTCGTGCTTCCGGTTCCTTGCCGGAGATTCTTCCAGATATATATACTTTTGTCATTGCTGCTGTTTTTTTTTGTCATTTCATTGATTATGGTCTGTCTGAATCCTCTTGCATCATATACGTCATCAAGATATATTGTCGCTCCTGCGCTGACACAAAGGAGGTCTCCGGAATCGAAGATTCTTTCGAAGAATCTCTGTGAAAGTGAAATGGTTTCAATCCTTTCAAGCAGCATGTCCGACATCAGGACGTTTACCCATCCTGTTATCTTGATGACTCTCTTGTTCGTCAGGTAATAACGTGTATATGCCAGTTTGATTAGATGGATACTGAGAACAAGCAGAAGTATTGCCATTATGATGACTTCACCGTAGGAGAAAAGATATATCATGTCTTTTGATATGGTGCCGGGTTCTATCTTGTTGATTATATTAAACTCCTTATAAGAGAGCCTAAGGGCTATTCCTATAAGGCAGGCAATCATGGCTGCTACGGGAGCTATGTAGTTTCTCCAGTGGATCGGGTTTTCGAGTATTATTTTTTCTCCTTCGAGAAGGTTGAATCTTCGTGACATATTGTTATTTTTCATTAAATGGG
>OMVB01000184.1 GCA_900314395.1 uncultured Prevotellaceae bacterium
ATGAGGTATTTGCCGATTTTGGGGAGCTTCTGGAGGAGGGTGGCGATGACGGCTACAACAAGGAAGGAGGCCGCTGCGGTAAGCAGAATCTCAGCCGGGGTGGTCCAGAAGCCAAGAGGGGAGGCGTCGGGGCCGCCGGGAGTGGCGGAGCCAAGCCAGCCGCGGATGGCGCCGGAAACATAGACAAGTACCAGCAGGTGAATCAGATACATGCCATAGCCGGCCTTTGAAACAGGCAGGAGAATCTTCTGATAGAATTTTCCGGCGGACGAAATCTTGCGGAAAATCAGTATCCAGGCAAGGGCCATAAGCGCAACTCCAACGGTGTCATTGCACCAGGTGGTCTCCCACCAGACAGCCTTTTCTACCAGCCCCGTAGCCGGGAACTCGCAGCCCACACGGCGCAGGAAGCCGCCAAAGGTAACGCCAAAGCCAATCACAAATGCAGGTACTGCAATAGCCAGAGTCTTCTTCCAGGAAAGTTCTCCCACAAACTTCTTGAAATACAGCCCAAGCAGCATATAACCCACAAAACCGCTCAGGTAATAGAACACTCCGTACGCATTCCAGCTGGCCTCGCCCCAAAGCGGATACAGGGCGGCGCGCGGAAGGCCCGAAGGGCCGTAAACAACGGGGGCAGGAGTAGTGGCGGCCCAGTCACGGATCAGCGGAATCAGCGTCGTAAAGAAGCAAATCGCGATATAGAATTGCAGCTCACGCTTGCCAACCTTCTGCGCCCACGGAGACAGCATCGGCATAATAAGATAAAGGCCGATCAGCATATAAACAAACCACAGGTGGCCGGCCGCATAATTGAAGTTCAGTATCAGGTCCTTGAAGTTCTGAACCGGTTCTCCCCACGCCAGGGCGTACACAACGGTCCAAATCACAAACGGAATCAGTATGCGCACCGCACGCTTGCGGAAGAACTCTCCGGTGGAATATTTTATGGGGAATTGAAGATATGCCGATGCTACAATGAACAGAGGTACGCAGGCCCTTACGAACGAGTCAAAGAACGCCGCCCAGAAGGCATCTGTATGGTTGAGGATCAGAGAGCCGTCGCCGCCAAGATAAAATGGCTCTGTGCTGTGCACTACCATTACCATAAAACAGGCCGCAACCCGCATCCAATCCAACCATATTTCTCTCTTTGTCTCTGCCATATATTTCCTGGCTTAAATACGTATTTAAATGTCTGATAGTCTTATTTCGACTTTTGAATGTAGATTTCGTTTTTTGCAACAGAGTCTGTTCAAAAGCCATAGACCCTTATTTTTTGGCTTTTGAACAGACTCTGTAGCAATTATAGGAGCTCAGTTATCAATTGCAAGAACTCCGCGTCGGTTCTGTTGAAGGTGCCAAGCTCTTTGCTGTCGATATCAAGGACCGCGGTAACGGAGCCGTCCGGCCCAAAGACAGGAACAACAATCTCTGAGCGGCTAAGGCTGCTGCAGGCGATGTGTCCCGGGAACTCCTCTACATCAGGTACAACAACAGTACGTGCTTGCTTCCATGCTGTCCCGCAGACGCCCTTGCCAAAGCCTATGCGAATGCAGGCTGAAGGCCCCTGGAACGGCCCAAGCACCAATTCCTGGCCCTGGACCCGGTAAAACCCTGTCCAGAAAAAGCCCATCCGCTCCTGAACCAAGGCTGCAACCTCCGCCATCTTGGCAACAGCATCCGGCTCCCCGTCAAGAAGAGCCGCCGTATCCTGATACAAATCCCTGTAACGGAACACCCTGAGATCCAGGTGGCAGTAGCCGCCAGGATTCTTGTCAAGGTATTTCTGGTGATACTCCTCTGCGGAATAAAAGCAACCGAGAGGCCGCAGTTCCGTATAAAACTCCGTCCCGGGAGCATAGGCCGCAAACAACTTGCGGGCACGCGCAAACTCCGCCTCCAAAACCGGCAGATCCTCCTGGGAATTATAGTAAACCCCCGTGCGGTAGCGTGTACCGATATCGTGTCCCTGACCATCTCCCTGTCCCGGGTCGATTATAGCAAAAAACAGCCGCACAAGTGTCTGCAAGCTTGTTCTGGCGTTATCGAAACGCACGCGCACTGTCTCTGCATGGCCTGTTTTATCCGTATAAACCTGTTCATAGGATGGGCATTCTACGCTTCCATTGGCGTAGCCCGATGTTGCCGATGCAACCCCGTGAACGCCCTTGAAGAAATGCTCCACTCCCCAGAAGCATCCGCCCGCAAAATAAATTTCCCTTATCATGGTAAAAAACTAAATTCTGCCCTTGCTGGTAGCCGGAACAATCGCCTTGAGCGACGCCGGCTTCATTGTAACATCCAGGGAAGAACCCATCTCTGAAGGATCCCCGTCAAAATGAATCGCGCCCTCTGCCGGACGGGAAATCACAATATGCTTTCCGCGAAGATGCACCACCTTGCGGCTCTTGTTAGCAGACCCGGCAAACAGCCTCCAGCCAAGGGCCGGGAACTGCCACATCTTGAAAGGCACAACCGCCGTTACATCCATCATTCCGTCCTGAACCGACGCCTCCGGGGTAATCTTTGCCCGGTTGCCCCACTGGTTGGCATTGCCAACAGTAATGAACATAGCCTTAAGCTCTTTGACAGAACCATCGACATCAATACTGTAAGTAAGTGGCTCATAATGCCTCCAAGTGTCCCAGGACTTGGTTATATAAGTCTTGAGCCCGCGCTTGCCGGCCTTTGCAAAGGCCAGGGCGACATCGGCGTCAAAACCAACCCCTGTGGTACAGAAGAAAGGCCGTCCGTTGACGCTGCAACTGTCCATAATTACCTCCGCCCCGCCAAGAAGCTGCTCCAGGGCCTTCCGGGGCGTGCGGCTGATGCCAAGATGAAGGGCAAGGCCGTCACCGCTGCCGCAGGGAATGATTCCCAGAGCTTTGTCTGTGCCAAGCAGCCCCTGGGCCACCTCGCTTACTGTTCCGTCCCCGCCAACGGCAACTACAACGTCGGCATCGGCATTATGGGCAAGGGAAACAGCATGGCCCGCATATTCGGTAGGGCAGAGCTCCCAATCCACGCCGGCAGTGGCCATTCGCGCCTTGATCATGGAGATAATCTTCTTTTTGTTTTTGCCTCCGGAAATGGGATTAACGATAAATGCAATCTTCTTCATAAGTCTGTTTGGTGAAAACGTACAAATATACTATTTTTGCTTTGAAATTTTCAATATGCAGGCAGATAAGAACATAAATTATATGTTCCCCACTTCCAAAAAAGAAGTGGACGCCCTTGGCTGGGACTATATTGATGTCATAATGTTCACCGGCGACGCCTTCATTGACCACCCTTCGTTCGGAACAGCCGTTATAAGCCGATGGTTGCAGAAGTTCGGCTACCGGGTGGCCGTGATTCCCCAGCCAAACTGGCGGGACGACCTGCGGGATTTCCGCAAACTGGGTGCCCCCAGGCTGTTTTTCGGCGTCAATTCCGGTGCGATGGATTCCATGGTGAACCATTACACCGCCGCCAAGCGCCTGCGCCATGACGACGCCTACACCCCTGAGGGCAAGGCCGGCCAGCGGCCGGATTACGCCGTCACCGTTTACACCAAGATTCTTAAGGAACTGTACCCCGATGTCCCTGTAATCATCGGCGGAATAGAAGCCTCCCTGAGAAGGCTCACTCACTACGACTACTGGCAGGACAAACTATTCCCGTCCATTCTGGTAAGCAGCGGGGCGGACTACCTTTCCTACGGAATGGGGGAGAGGACTATCCTTCAGCTGGCAAAAGGCATAGAAAACGGCTGGAGTATACATAAAATGCGGCAAATCCCACAGATCGGCTTTTATTCCAAAGGAGCCGCCCCGGAGGGCGAAGGCATTCTGAAACTCCATTCTTTCGAAGAATGCCTCTCCAGCAAAAAAGCCTTTGCAGAGAATTTCCATCTGATTGAGACTCACGCCAATATGCTTCATCCGGACACGATAGTGGAAGCTGTCGGGAACGGATACGTGCAGATTAATCCCACCTGGCCTCCTGCAACCCAGGAAGAGATGGATTCCTTCTGGGACGTGCCTTACACCAAGCTGCCGCACCCAAGGTACAAAGGCAAGAGAATCCCCGCCTACGATATGATAAAGTATTCCATTAACACCCACAGGGGCTGTTTCGGGGGATGCAACTTCTGCACTATCGCGGCGCATCAGGGAAAATTCATCCAGTCCAGGAGCGAGGAATCCATACTTAAGGAAGTCAAGGGGCTCACCAGCCTTCCCGGCTTCGCCGGCAATATATCGGACTTGGGAGCACCCACGGCCAATATGTACGGAATGGGCGGCAAGGACCCTAAACTCTGCGCCATCTGCCGCAGGAAGTCCTGCCTGTTCCCGGCACCCTGCAAAAACCTGGACAGGGACCACACAAGGCTGCTGAACCTGTATCACCGGGTAGACGCTGTCAAGGGCATCAATCACTCTTACATCGGCAGCGGTATCAGGTACGATCTTTTCCTGTCAGAGGACGGCTATGTGGACAATTCGTCCAAACAGTACCTTAAGGAGCTCATCCTGGACCACACCTCCGGCCGCCTGAAAGTGGCTCCGGAGCACACGGAGGACAAGGTACTCTACTATCTGGCAAAGCCGTCGTTCCGGCTCTTCGAGCGTCTGCGCAAGGAGTTCGACGCCATAACGGCCAAGGCCGGCCGGCGCACCGGAATCGTTCCGTATTTCATATCCTCCCACCCGGGATGCACCATGCACGACATGGAACTCCTGGCCCGCCATCCGGCCCTCAGGGGACTGTACATGGACCAGGTCCAGGACTTCACTCCAACCCCCATGACAACATCGTCAGTAATGTTCTATACGGGACTTGACCCGCGTACCCTCAAGAGCGTATTCGTGGAGCGGGACCCGGAAAAGAAGCGTCTGCAGAAGTCATATTTCTTCAAAAGGAACGACAATCCGGCCCAAAAAAGTAAAAAACATTAAAAAATTATTGTCGGAATAGAAATTTGTCTTAATATTGCACGCAGAAACAACAAAACCCTGAACTGAAACTAAAACTTATTATGTCACCTGTACAGAAAAAGAGAGCTGTAGTAAGCTATGAGAATATGTCCAAGGAACTGGCAGAGGCGTTCGCTCTCAAATATCCAAAGGGATTCAATGACTATCTCCCGGACCTGATGAAATATGACAAGCCGGACGGAACCTGCTTCTACGCCGTTACTGTAGAGATTCCGGACGCTATATATCTGGTTAAGATCAAAATCAAGACAGACAATATTGACGATATCGAGCGCTGGCTTGACGGAGAGGACGACGTTCAGGACGAGGTAGGAGGAGAGAGCTCTGAGGAAGCATCCGGTGAACTTCCGGACGACAACATTGCCCAGTACTCTACCGGTGAGGATGACGTTTAATTTCTATAAGTTTCAGGAAAAGACAAGACTACTCATTTTAGCCTTTTTGGTAGGCATTTGCAGCGGTCTTGCCGCCGTACTTCTGCATACACTTATACGACTTATAAAAGAGGGCCTGTCGGCAGTTTTCATGCCGGTGTCATCTGCCCTCTTTTATTTTGTTTTGCCCGGTATCGGTATGCTCATCAGCCTTCTGATGGTCCGGTACCTGGTTAAAGACAACATCGGCCACGGTGTAACAAAGGTGCTTGTGGCCATTACAAAGAAAGAATGGAGCATCAAACCGCATAACCTGTGGTCCTCCATCCTTACCAGTTCCGTTACCATCGGCTTCGGTGGTTCAGTGGGAGCGGAGGCGCCGATAGTTTACACCGGCGCTGCAATAGGCTCCAATTTTTCCCGATGGACGGGGATGTCCTACCGCAGCGCAACGATACTCATAGGTTGCGGCGCTGCCGGTGCCATTGCCGGCATCTTCAAGGCTCCGCTGGCCGGAGTGCTCTTTACCCTGGAAATCCTGCTGTTCAACATATCCATGAGCTCCATTATGCCGCTGCTGTTCAGTACAGTGTCGGCAACAGTGGTGTCTTATGTGCTAACGGGAATGGAAAGGCCCTTTGAATGCGACCTGGCGCCGTTTGCGATGAAGGATATGCCCTTCTATCTTGTCCTGGGCGTGTTCTGCGGCCTGTGCTCTGTGTATTTCCTGCGGACTACCCTTAAACTTGAAGACCTGCTTTCCCGCTTCCGCGGTCCTTATCTAAGGTGGATAATCTGCGCGGTGGCGCTTGGCGTCCTCATACTGCTGTTCCCGCCGCTCTTTGGCGAGGGTTACGATTCTCTCATCCCTTTCCTTAAGGGCCTGACTCCGCAGCCGGAGGACGGGCAGGTGCTTGGCGGCGTGGAAGGCTGGCTTGCTACGCCCTGGGGCGTGCCGCTTTTCTTCCTGCTGGTGATGCTGCTCAAGGTGTTTGCCATGACTTTCACCAACGCCGGCGGAGGTGTGGGAGGAACCTTTGGACCTACCCTTATCGTTGGCGCGCTGGCGGGCTTTGTACTGGCCAGGACGGCGAACTTGCTGCTTGCGTCTTCTTCGATCACGTTGCCGGAGCAGAATTTTGTCCTGGTTGGAATGGCGGGCCTTATGTCCGGTGTCATGCAGGCGCCGATGACAGCGATTTTCCTTATTGCAGAGATTACCGGCGGATATGACCTGCTCCTGCCGCTTATCCTTACTGCGACGGTGGCTTTTGGCATCACCCGCTGTTTTGAGCATTATTCAATTTATTCCAAGCGGATTGCTGCAACCGGGGAACTCCTGACCCACGACAACGACCAGGCGGTGCTCACCCTGCTGAAGACCGGTGACCTTGTGGAGACGGATTTTGTTCCGGTGCCAGTGGACGCTACCCTTGGAGACCTTGTAAAGGCTATTTCCAAGTCTTCCAGGAACATTTTCCCCGTGCTTGATGCCGATGCCCGCTTCCAGGGCTATGTTTCCCTGGAGAACGTGCGCAGGGATATGTTCAATACTTCCCTTTACTCTAAACGCTTTGTTTACAATTACTTGCAGAGTGCTCCGGAGTATGTTTTTGAAAACGAGGGCATGGATTCCGTGATGAAGAAGTTCGAGGTTTCAGGCGCCTGGAACCTGCCCGTCGTCAAAGAGGACAGGACTTATGTGGGCTTTGTCTCAAAGTCCAAGATTTTCTCTTCTTACCGTGAAGAATTGCGGGAACTTTCCAGTGACTAAGATATTTTAAGCCGATGAAAGCTTTATACATAAACAATATCGCCAGCCGTCTCCAGATTCAGCCGTGGCAGGTTGAAAACTGTGTTGCAATGTTCCAGGAAGGGGATACCATTCCTTTTATAAGCCGATACCGCAAGGAGAAGACCGGCGGCCTGGACGACGTTGAAGTGGCCGCCGTGAAGCATTTTGCGGAGGCTTTTGACGACATGGAAAAACGTAAGTCAAGCATTCTGGATACCATTGAGGGCCAGGGAAAACTGACCGATGCACTCCGCAAGGACATTGAGTCCTGCACGGAGTGCTCCGCCCTTGAGGACCTTTACCTGCCTTACCGGCCTAAGCGCAGGACGCGCGCCACTGTGGCCAAAGAGGCGGGTCTGGAGCCTTTGGCAGACCGCCTCTGGTCCTTCGAGTGCCGCGATCCCAGGCGCGAGGCCGCGGGTTACGTTGGGGATAAGGTAGACAGTGCCGATGCCGCCCTGTCCGGTGCCCGCGACATTGTTGCCGAGCGCTTCAGCGAGGTCCCGGCCCTGCGCGAAACCCTGCGAAAAATCTTCAGGAACCTGAATATCACCGGTAAGGCCACCAGAGCCGCATCGGACAGTGAAGAAGCAGATAAATACCGCGCCTGGATGGGCCACAGCGAGCCCCTGCGGAATATTCCTTCCCACAGGCTGCTTGCAATGCTGCGTGCGCAGGAGGAGGGCTTCCTGAACATCGGCCTTAATACAGATGTCCAGAAATGCTGTAACAAATTGTATTACGTTTTTTGCCAGGAGCGCAAATATCCCGCTCCGGCGGTGGGGGAGCAGCTCAAGGAGGCGCTGGAGGACGCGTTTTCCCGTCTTATGGAACCGTCTATAAGCAATGAGATTATTAAGGAAGCCAAGGAAAAGGCAGACAAAGAGGCAATCCGAATTTTTGGAGAAAACCTTCGCCAGTTGCTGCTGCAGCCGCCAGTTGGCCAGAAAAGGACCATGGCTATCGACCCAGGCTTCAGGAACGGCTGCAAGATTGCCTGCCTGGATGAGACCGGCCGCCTCCTGCATCATGAAATCATATTCCCGCATCCACCTCAGTCAGAGAAGGTTAAGTCCATGATGCGCCTTTCCGCCATGGTGGAGCAGTACGGGATAGAGGCTATTGCAATAGGCAACGGAACAGCCAGCCGCGAGACAGAAAAGTTCGTGAAAATGAATCATTTGCCGGCTTCCTGCAAGGTTTATGTAGTCAGCGAGGACGGTGCCTCCATCTATTCGGCATCGGAGGTCGCAAGGGAGGAATTCCCGGACCAGGATGTAACGGTGCGCGGCGCCGTTTCCATCGGCAGAAGGCTGATGGATCCGCTGTCAGAGCTGGTTAAAATCGACCCTAAGTCCCTTGGAGTGGGGCAGTATCAGTACGATGTAGACCAGACTGCTCTGCGCCAGGAGCTGGACGAGACCGTGGAGGCCTGCGTCAACAAGGTGGGTGTGAACCTTAACACGGCCAGTCCTTACCTGCTGCGCTATGTTTCCGGCCTTGGGCCGTCGCTTTCAAAGAGTATCGTGGAGTACCGTGACGCCAAGGGCGGCTTTTCTTCCCGCGAGGAACTCCTGAAGGTTCCCCGCCTTGGCGCTAAGGCTTACGAGCAGTGCGCAGGATTTCTCAGGATCCGTGGCGGTAAAAACCCCCTGGACAACTCCGCCGTGCATCCGGAGACTTACCAGATTGTTTACAAGATGGCATCGGACCTTGGAGTTACAACATCGGAACTGGTTGGTAATGAGAAACTTTGCGCTACGCTAAAAGCATCGGATTACGTTACCGCGGACTTCGGGCTTCCCACCATTACTGATGTCATCAAGGAACTGGCCAAACCGGGCCTTGACCCGCGCGGCGCGGCATCGGACTTTGCCTTCAGCGAGGATATCCATTCACTGGAGGACCTCCAGCCCGGCATGACTCTGCCCGGCATCGTCACAAATATCACCGCATTCGGCGCTTTCGTAGACATCGGCGTACATGAGCAGGGACTTATCCATGTTTCCAAATTCGGCCGCAGGGTGGCTTCTCCGGCAGAGGTCGTGAAACTGCATCAGCATGTGACAGTGGAAGTTACGGACGTTGATTTAAACAGAAAGAGGATTTCTCTTAAATTTTGTAAGTAAAAACACTAAAAACAATACAAACGTTAATTTTTTTAGCGGATTTTGTTTATTTTTGCAGCCGATATGAAGAGTATATTGCAGTCAAAATTTGTCGTTTACACGATTTCAGTTATCTCCATCGTCTTGTGGGGAATGTCCTATCTGTGGTCTAACCAGCTGGTCAGGCAGCATATCCCGGTGGAGTATATTGTTTGCGTGCGTTCTTTGATTGCCGGCGTTTTCCTGTTCCTTATGAATCTTGTCTTCAAGCAGAAGATCAGGATTTACAAAAAGGACTGGTGGCGCTTCCTGGGCCTTGCCATCTGCGAGCCTACTATTTACTTCGTATTGGAAACCTATGGTATAAAACTCACAGAATCACCTACTTACAGCGCTTTGGTGGTATCTACTTCCCCTATATTCTCCGGAATTGCGGGAATAATGTTCTTCAAGGAAAAGCTCACGAAAATCAATATCCTGGGTATTTTCATCTGCCTGGCCGGCCTGGCCATGGTGGTTACCCACGGGGACAACACCACAGGTGAATACTTTGTCCTGGGTATCATCCTGCTGTTCCTTTCAGTTATCGTAGAGGTTGGCTATGCCATCTTTACCAAGCAGCTTTCAAGCACTTATTCTTCTTCGGTGATTGTGATGTACCAGTTCCTGATTGGCGGTGTGATGCTTCTTCCTATTGCCGCTACCCGCGGAATGGCCAATTTTGATGCAACGCTTTACATGTCCTGGAGCGTCTGGAAGCCTATCCTTTGCCTGGCACTGCTTTGCTCCAGTGTTGCTTTCACCATGTGGGCTGCTACAATCAAGAATCTTGGTGTTGCCAAAGCCAGTGTGTTCCTGGCGATGATTCCGGTGTTTACCGCCATCCTTGGCGTTCTAACCGGCACGGAATTCCTCTGCGTTTTGCAGTGGATAGGCATTGCAGTCGCATTCTGCGGCCTGATCCTTACACAGTACGTTAAAAAAGATGGCCGGGTTTAAA
>OMVB01000181.1 GCA_900314395.1 uncultured Prevotellaceae bacterium
AAACTTAAAGAAGAGGTTTCAGCTTTGCTGGCAGAAGAATAAAAACGGGATTACATCACAAACGTGCCACCCTTTTTCGATTTTACCCCACATTGATTATCAGGTACTTACGCATTTTAACTCCGCAATAATTACGGAGTTAAATCACGTAACTTATTGATAATCAAAGGGCGCACTAAGAAATCGGGGAGCCCTTAGCAGTCGTTAAGGCTGGCGCTTATCTGGGTGATGGTGCCGTCCGGCCCAAGGCGATAGTAGAAGACGCAGTCGTTCAAATTGCCCTTGTCGTAGAAGTAAAAAACATTGGGGGCGTCTTTACCGGCGGTAACGACGATGTCTTCATTCAGCGGCGATGCCGGCTTCTGGCCAACGCGAAGCCCGCCTTTGAACCATTTTGCGGCAACGGGGAACAGGGAGGACTTCACGGTGTAGCCGTTAAGGATGCCGTCTTCAAAGTTCAGCTCATCCCCGCTTTCAAGAGTTACATAAAGATGATGCTCTCCGCAGCACTCTCCGTATGCTTCTTTAAGGCTGGTAATCCTCCCGAAGGTCTTTTCAATCGTCTGAAAAACCTGCGCCCTCTTCTCCAGAGACATTAGCGGAGCCTTGTCCGGAATGCTCTGTCCCTTATAAGAAGGCAGTCCGGTGGTGAACACCCTGCTGCCATATTCTACAAGTCCGATGCTTTGCGCAAAGGCCCCCGTCCCTGCAAAAAGGACGAGAGCCATTATTATAAGAAACCTTTTCACGGCAATTCCATGCCGGTTTTAAACATCCACGCAGGTGGAGAACTCGCGAAGGAAGCGCATGTCGTTCTCGAAGTAATGGCGGAGGTCGTTGACCTGCCATTTGAGCATGGCAATGCGCTCCACGCCCATACCGAAGGCGAAGCCGTTGTACTTCTTGGAGTCGATGCCCGATGCCTCAAGCACGTTGGGGTCTACCATGCCGCAGCCCAGGATTTCCAGCCAGCCGGTACCCTTGCAGATGTTACAGCCCTTGCCATGGCAAATATTGCAGCTGACGTCTACCTCTGCCGACGGTTCCGTGAACGGGAAATAAGACGGCCTCATGCGAATCTGGGTGTCCGGGCCGAACATCTCTCGTGCAAACAGGAGGATAGCCTGCTTAAGATCGGCGAAAGTAACGTTTTCATCGATATAAAGACCCTCCACCTGATGGAAAATGCAGTGCGCGCGGGCAGAAATGGCCTCATTGCGGAATACGCGTCCCGGGCAAATCACGCGGATAGGCAGCTGGTTCTTTTCCATTGTACGAACCTGCACGCTGGACGTATGGGTACGCAGCAGCAGCGGGTTCAGGTGGCCGTTGGACACAAAGAAAGTATCCTGCATATCGCGCGCCGGGTGGTTAGGCGGGAAGTTCAGAGCCTCGAACACATGGTAATCATCCTCAATCTCCGGGCCCTCTGCTACGTCATAGCCAAACTTGCGGAATATATTAACAATCTGCTCCCTGGCGATTGAAACCGGGTGGCGGGAACCGAGCTGATGCGGCTCTCCCGGCATTGTGACGTCGTCGGATGCGCCACCGGCGGCAGGACCGCTGGATGCCGACGCCTTGAGCTCTTCTATCTTTGCCAGCGCGTCTTTCTTAAGCACATTCAGCTTCTGGCCGAATTCCCTTTTAAGTTCCGGAGCGATGGTTCGGAACTCGTCGAAGAGGGCGGTAATCTCTCCCTTCTTGCCCAGGAGGCGCACCCTTGCCTCTTCTACCTCTTTTTCTGTTTTGCACTGAAGGGTCTTGAGTTCTTCAGTGATCTTTTCGATTCGCTCTTTCATATATTTTTATTTATAGATTCTTCGCTTTGCTCAGAATGACAGGCTACAAGTTCCTGGACGGACAGGCTACAGGTTCCTGGACGCCTTGGCGGCCTTTTCGCGGCGCTTTTCGCGGTCCTTCTGCTCCTTCTTGGCGCCTGATTTAAGATATTTCTTCCACTGCTCCGGGGTGAACCACTTCTTGAAAGAATTGTCGATCTGGTCCATCCAGCGGTCCCTGACCTCCATGTAAAGGTCTACATTGCCGACCCTTGCCTGCTGCATTCCCTTGATCTCCGCTTCCAGGGCGGCAAAGTCATGCTGCAAAGTGGAATCCACATAGAACACCTGCCAGTCCTCCAGTTTGAGGATACGCTCCAGACGCTCCGTCTCCTTGGTGGCGACCTCCTCCGGGGTGGGCTGTTTTTCCGGATTCTGTGCCGATGCCTTTACGGCAAAAACACTAAATATAGCCATGCCGATGGCGGCAGATATGATAACCTTTTTCATTTTCGCGCAATTTTTTATAGATTTGCAACTCCGCATCGGTCCGGAACTCCGGAACAATCGGACTACAAAATTAGAAAATTACATAAACATTTCAAAAATGAAGGTTAAAACAATAGTTGGATTCCTGGCTGCCGGCGCAATGATTTTGTCTGCAAACGCTTGGAAATCAGATGCTTGTACAAATATTATCGTTACCAAGGGTGCCAGCGCCGATGGTTCATTTATGGTGTCTTACGCCGCCGATTCGCATGCGCTCTTCGGCGAGCTGTACTTCCAGGAGGCCAAAGACTGGAAGCCCGGAAGCCTCAGGGCCATCGTTGACTGGGATTCAGGCCGCTTCCTTGGGGAAATCGACCAGGTAGCCCACACTTACAAAAGGGTAGGAAACATGAATGAGCATCAGCTCATCATCGCAGAGACCACCTTCGGCGGCCGCCCGGAGCTCCACGACAGCAAGGGCGGGATCGACTACGGTTCCCTCATCTACATCGCCCTTGAGCGCTGCCGCACCGCCCGCGAAGCCATCGAATGCATCACGGAGCTGGCAAATGAATACGGCTACTACTCCAGCGGCGAATCCTTCTCTATCGTAGATAAAGAGGAGGCCTGGATTCTTGAAATCATCGGCAAAGGAACAAACCTCAGGAACGGCCGCAATGCCAACAAAGGCATCGTCTGGGTGGCTGTTCGCATCCCCGACGGCTATATCTCCGCCCACGCAAACCAGTCCAGGATTACCACCTTCAACCTGAACGACCCGGACAACTGCCTCTATTCAAAGGACGTGATTTCCTTTGCGCGCAAGAAGGGTTATTTTGAGGGCGAGGACGATGAGTTCAGCTTCTGCGACGCTTACGCTCCGCTTGATTTCGGTGCACTTCGCGCGTGCGAGGCCCGCGTCTGGAGCGCATTCAACAACCTTTGCAGCGGATGGTTCACCTTCGAGGACGAGACCGGCCGCATGGTTACCAAGGATGCATATGCATACTTTGACTATGCGTTCGGCAGCAACCCCAAGAACCGCATGCCCCTGTGGGTAGAGCCTTCCAATAAATTGACTGTCAAAGATATAGCCGATGCGATGAGGGATCATTATGAGGGCACACCCATCGATATGACCCAGGATATCGGCGCCGGCGGAAACGCTCTTCCTTACAGGTGGCGTCCGATGGAGTTCGAATACGACGGCAAGACCTATGTGAACGAGCGCGCGATTGCCACCCAGCAGACCGGTTTCTGGTTCGTCGGCCAGACCCGTCCCACCCTTCCTGACCTTATTGGCGGAGTCCTCTGGTTCGGTACCGATGATGCTGCAACTTCCTATCTTACACCTATTTACACCAACACCAACGAGGTT
Organism: uncultured Prevotellaceae bacterium; assembly: GCA_900314395.1. GTDB lineage: Bacteria > Bacteroidota > Bacteroidia > Bacteroidales > UBA932 > Cryptobacteroides. The sequence goes on from OMVB01000181.1 coordinate 3,649, forward strand.
CCTGAGTGCTTCAGGGTAGGCAACGGCAATATGCTCAAATATTCTCCTACATCTTCATTCTGGCTTAACAACCGCGTTTCCAACGCCTGCTATAAGATGTATGACAAAATGGCTCCGTTTGTCCGCGAACGCATCGACAAATTTGAAAATGAGCAGCTGGCCGGCCTCGGCGACATCGACAGGCATGCGCTTGACCTGTATGTGGCCATCGCAGACAAGCAGAGTGAGAAAGCCGGCAAGAAGGGTATTGTATACGACCCTAAGGGAGACACCGGAGACGCCTTCAGCGCTGTCAAGAAGTATCTCACAAAATACAGCGTAGAGACCGCCCAGAACCAGTTTGCCGCCTGGAAGACCATGGAAGAGATTCTTCTCGTGAAGTTCATTGACGGTAACATCAAGGCCCAGAACGAGGACGGTACCTTCGTGCATAACGACTACACGGAGACTATCCCCGGCGGCATCCAGTACGGTGGTTACAATGAGAACTGGAAGGCTGCTGTGGCTACCCAGAACGGGGAAATCCTGGAGGTAAAGGAACTCAAGTCGGAGTAATTAATATGCATTTATGCAATTTCTTGAAGCAACTACTTTGGTTAGCGGGTGTTATAGTCACTTGTTCTACAAGTGCAGCTCGTTGACTTCAGTAACATGCTTGGCAACAAGCGGGTTTGGAGAAACGGATTGTTTGAAGAATTGGATGGAGGGAACAGGAAAGGATGTGGCTGGATCAAAAGTTCTGTCTATTGCTAGTGGAACAGAGGGCTCATGGGGTAGTCCTGGAAACAATTCTAAAGTTCCTACCGGATGGACTACCGTGGTTTACACTCCATAGTTGAGGTTCCAGGTTAAATATCTGCGAGGGTGAAGAGGCGGGGGTCAAGGGTGTAGCCGCGCAGGGGACCGGCCTTGAGGGCGTCTACGTGGCGCAGGAAAGGCTCCTTGCGGAAGTCCTCCTGGCGCAGCTGTACAGAGGCCACCATGGCCTTCTTGCCCTTGAGGGCCACGATGTCCACGCCGTCCTCCCGGGGAGCAGCGTCATCGTCGGCAGCCTGGCGCCCGGCTTTCCGGCTAATCCTGGCAATCGCTGCCCAATCGGCACCAACGGACGTGAAAACGCCCTCCTGCGTAAACTTATCGATGAAATAATCCCTCAAATCATCCTTCAGGAACGATGTATAGGCGGCATCAGCCTTGGCAAAACGGGCCTCGGGCGGCAGCAAACCGGCGGTAGCGTCGCTGGCAAAGACAATGCGGAACCAAAAGGCCAGCGCCGTATCCGCAAAACCGTACCTCACCACGCCGCGGCTGTCCGGACTGCTGAGCAGCGGCCTGCTCCGCCGCAAAATCTTGTACTCATTCTCCAGCTTTGCCAGATGCCCGCCGATTATAATTCCGCCAAGCCGCTGCTCCAGCTCTGCCTGGGAACGCACCCCTGTTGCAACCAACTGAAGGATAGATAGATACGTATCCGAATTCTTTCCCAGCAGCCCATATACCGATGCTTCTGCCCGGTGCGCAAGAGGGGAGTCCTCCTCCAGCATAAGTTCAATCAGGGCCTTCTTGGTAACAGCCTTGCGGGAAAGGCAGCACTTGACCAAATCCGGGCGCCCGGCAGTAAAAAGGTAAAACGCCAGGTAATCCTCCGGCAGCAAGGCGGCACCCGCGGCCCCTTCCTCCTGCAACTCCCGCAGCCGGGAAATCCTTAGCGGCTCTACGGCAAAAGTGGCATCCCCCGCCGTCTGCAGCGGATCCTCACTCACAAGAACCAGATTCATCTTGGTCTTCTTGGCCTCCTGCTTCCACTTCTTCATAAGGAAAGCATAGAACTCCGGATGCCTTGCCGACGCTTCCTGGAAGTTGTCCAGCACCACGGAAAAATGGCGGTCCCAGGCCAGGTTGCAGAGGAAGGTAAAGAGGTCTTCCAAGGTGGTTATTGAATGAGGGACAAAAACGCCCAGGGCCTCTGCGCAAGCGGCCTTGTACTCCTCTATAGCGTGGACCGTCTGCCTGCCACCAAGGGGAATATACACTGTGGGAACGCCTCTCAGGGCGTCCAGAACAAGGGCCGTCTTGCCCATTGAATGTCTTCCGCAGACGATGCTCATGCGGCTGCTCACGTTTTCAGATAGCCAGAGTTGTTTTTGCAGGCCGTCGCGCTCTGCGTCCCTGTATGGATAGGTGAAGTTGCTCATAGTCAGGTGGTTATAAAAAAAGCATAACGCAAGTTACTTTAACAAGCGTTATGCAAATATACAAATTTTTTAATAGATCCTTCGACTTCGCTCAGGATGACAGCTTTAGCTGTTTCGCTCAGGATGACAGCTTTGGCTGTTTCGCTCAGGATGACAGCTTTAGCTGTTCCTGAGGAGAACCTGGCCGCCGGCAGCGTCCACAACGACGGCGGAATCCCGTTTGATGGTTCCGGACAAAATAGCCGTAGCCATCTGGTTAATAAGCTCACGAGTCATAAGCCTCTTCACAGGACGCGCGCCGTAAGCAGGGTCGTAGCCCTTCTCCGTCATCAGGTCTTCGAAAGCCTTCGTGAAGCTGATCTTGATACCATCGGCAGCCATCCGCGCCGTAAGATCGGCAGTCTGGATCCGCACAATCTCACGGATATCATCAGAAGTCAGCGGCTCAAACATGATAATCTCGTCGATACGGTTCAGGAACTCCGGGCGGATGCTCTGGCGCAGCACCCCAAGAACCTTCTCCTTGCATTCTGCCAGCAGCGAAGTCCTCTTGGCGATATCCGCCATGCTCTTGCTGCCCGGCAGCTGCTCCATATAGCTCTGGATAATATCGGAACCCGCATTGGATGTCATAATAAGAATAGTGTTCTTAAAGTCCACCGTGCGGCCCTTGTTATCCGTCAGACGGCCGTCGTCAAGCACCTGCAGAAGGGTATTGAACACATCCGGATGCGCCTTCTCTATCTCGTCCAGCAGTACAACGGAATAAGGCTTGCGCCGTACCGCCTCTGTAAGCTGGCCGCCCTCGTCGTAGCCCACATATCCCGGAGGCGCACCTATAAGACGGCTCACGGTGTGCCGCTCCTGGTATTCACTCATATCGATTCGGGTAATCATGTTCTCGTCGTTGAACAGGAACTCCGCCAGCGCCTTGGCCAGCTCTGTCTTGCCCACGCCCGTCGTACCCATAAAGAGGAAGGAGCCGATAGGCCTTTTCTCATTGGAAAGACCCGCCCTGTTGCGCCTTACAGCATCGGAAACGGCCCTGATAGCCTCTTCCTGTCCGATGACTCTCTTATGCAGAGCTTCCTCCATACGCAGCAGCTTGTCCTTTTCGCTCTCCAGCATTCTCTTTACCGGGATGCCTGTCCACTTGGCCACCACCTCTGCGATATCTTCCGGCGTAACCGCCTCTGTTACAATCGGTTCCTTAATCTCTGCCTGCTTTGCGGTAAGCTCGTCGATCTTCTTCTGGGTCTCTGCCATGCGGCCGTATCGCAGCTCTGCCACCTTGCCGTAGTCTCCCGCTCTCTCTGCCGATGCAGCCTGAATCTTGAAGTCCTCCAGCTGCTGGCGGGCCTCCTGCAGCGATGTCAGGATACCCTTTTCATCGTTCCAGCGCTTCATAAGCGCATCCCTCTGCTCCGATGCCTCCTTAAGCTCCTTCTCAAGATTCTCCAGCTTGACGCTTACACCCTCGCGCTTAATGGCCTCCTTCTCTATCTCCAGTTGGCGGATACGGCTGTTAAGTTCGTCAATCGGCTCGGGAACGGAATTCATCTCCAGGCGCAACTTGGATGCCGCCTCGTCCACAAGGTCGATGGCCTTATCCGGAAGGAACCGGTTCGTAATATACCGGTGCGAAAGGTTCACCGCTGCAATAAGGGCATCGTCCTCAATGTGCACGCGATGATGGTTCTCATATTTCTCCTTCAGGCCACGGAGGATGGAAACCGACTCTGCCACAGAGGGCTCGTCCACCATAACCATCTGGAAACGGCGCTCCAGGGCCTTGTCGGCCTCAAAATATTTCTGATACTCATCCAGGGTTGTAGAGCCGATGGTGCGTAGCTCGCCGCGGGCCAGTGCCGGCTTAAGGATGTTGGACGCATCCATGGCACCGGAGGTCTTGCCCGCGCCTACAAGGGTGTGGATCTCATCGATGAACAGGATAATCTGTCCCTCCGATTCAACCACTTCTTTTACAACGCCTTTAAGCCTTTCCTCAAACTCTCCCTGGTACTTTGCGCCGGCTATAAGGGCACCCATATCCAAAGAATAAACAAGCTTATCCTTCAGATTCTCAGGTACTTGCATGTTGACGATTTTCTGGGCGATACCTTCCGATATCGCTGTTTTGCCCACGCCCGGCTCGCCCACCAGGATAGGGTTGTTCTTGGTACGGCGGCTTAGAATCTGCAGAACTCGCCTGATTTCGTCGTCGCGGCCTATTACAGGGTCCAATTTGCCGGCCGCAGCCAACTCGTTAAGATTGGTCGCAAATCTTGGCAGGAATTGATACTGTTTGTTATTCATAGTTTTATCTCCTTTTTGCCCCCGAGACCCTTGCGGCGGTGTATAAACACATAACCGTCTGTTCGCGGGAACAAACGGTTATGGTCAAATTATATTCCAATCCCCAAATACTGACAATCTGTCAGTTCCGGGCCCCTGGAAAATTAATTGTTGCTGGTGTCAGCAGCCTCTGTAGGGGTGTCGATGTCTACAACTTCCGGCTGATCGAAGTCAGGAGCTGCGGTGCTGGTCTCTACTTTATCAGTAATGTCGCCCTTCTGGGCCTTGCCGCCAAGGGTGAAGGAAGAGATAACGGATACGACCAGGATGAAGGTTACAAGACCCCAGGTCACTTTCTCAAGCATGTCGGCGGTCTGACGTACGCCGAAGGTCTGGTTGCCGGCTACAAAGTTGCTGGCAAGACCGTCACCCTTACCATTCTGCAGGAGCACTACCAGGATAAGGAGTACACATGCGATAAGAATGAAAACGGTCAGAGTTACAAAAAGCCAATTCATATCTTTTTCTGTTTTATTATCTTAAATTTTCAATAAGGGCTGCAAAGTAAGCACTTTTTTCCGGATTTTTCAAGAGTAGCTTGGAATAAATGTGCTTTGCCTGGTCCAAATATCCTTGTTCGGCGTAAATTTGCGCCATCGTCTCCGTGCAAAAATCATCATCCACCAGGGGAGCGGTCTTCTTTTCCCGTTCTTCCCCGCCGCTGGCTTTCACCGCGAAGCGGGAGAAAACATTGTCCTCGCTGCGCTTTGCATCGTCGTACTGTGACTGCGTAAAGTAGTCACCACCAACTACATGCACGGTCCTGTGGTAACCGGACTCCTCCTTGGGGGTGCTCTCCTGGATGAAGCTTTTTATCAGCTCTTCAAGACCTTTGTCCGACAGGTCTTCCTCCCTGCCGGCCCTGAAGATATCGGCGATTATTTTGCGGTCCGCGACATACATCGCAGACTCTGCGTACTGCTCTTTGTCCCACGTTTCCCGGCCCATTTTGGACATCCTCAGGCAGAGTTCCTTCCTGGCGGAGCCGAACCAAGGGTACAGGTTCACGACGCCGGCCAGCTCGTCCAGCGAAAGCGCCTTAAGGTTTATGTAGTCGGAGGGGAGCGCCATATCTTACCAGTTTGCTACGGTTGCGTTAAGTATATCCTCGCAGAGCTGCTCTACGATTTGCTCGCAGAGCTCTGCCTCTACCTGGTCCAGGGACTGCTCCGACGGGTAGTCTGCGTAGGCAGAGAAGGATTTTTCAAAGTCATCCTCCGGGTATTTCCTGTTGGTGAAGGTAATCTTCACGGACACGGTGAGCCTGTTCTGTGCGGCAATCTCGTCCGCTGTAATGGCGGTTGCGCGGATGTCGTATCCGGTAATTTCTCCGGCAATCTCCATGTCTCCGTCCTCCTCTACCTGCTCCAGGCGGGTCATCTTGCGGAACTTGTCCTTAAGGGCCTCCGTGAGGTCGTTGCTGAGGGAGGGGTTAACCCTCAGGGCCTTATACTCGAAGTAATTGATAGTCACCGTTTTAATGTCCGGCTGAATGGAGGTTCCGCTGAAGGAATAGATGCCGCAGGCCGTGGCCAGCACAGCGGTCACGGCAACGAGCAGTATGGTCAGTGTCCTTTTCATTTTGTCCTTTGTGTCCTGAATTCGGGGGGCAGCTTACGGTACAGGGTACGTTCCGATATCCCCAGTTCCTCGGCCGCTTTCTTGCGGTTGCCGCCGTACTTTTCCAGCGCCTTGCGTATCAGGTCTTCGCTGGCCGCGGTAATAGAAAAATCGCGCTCGTCCTGAATGTCGATGTCTTCCCGGTTTTCCGCAATCTGCGCCGGTTCCTGATGGTTTTGGTTTGCCGATGCCGCCGTCTGCCCGCCTTCCACTATGCTCCGCAGCCTTGCGACCTCTGAGTTAAGGCTGTACAGGGCCTTGAAAATCTCCTGCTTGTCTGCGTCGGACATGCTGCTGCCGGGTCGCTCCACCGTCACCGGTAGCATTGAAGGGCCGTCCTTGGGGATATACTGTGCCAGAACGGCCGCGCCAATCTCTTTGCGGCTGCCCTTTGCGTCAAATGATTCCAGTGCCGATACTGTCTCTGCGATGTTCTTGAGCTGGCGGATGTTTCCTGGCCAGCGGTAGCTCAGGAGCAGGTTTACTGCGTCCGGAGACAGGGTTATGCGCGGGGTGCCGTATTTCTCGGAGAAGTCTGCGCAGAACTTGCGGAACAGCAGGTGGATGTCCTCTCCGCGGTTGCGCAGTGCCGGCATGGTTATCTGCACGGCGTTAAGGCGGTAGTAAAGGTCTTCGCGGAACTTGCCCTGCGCTACGGCGTACGCCAGGTCTACGTTGCTGGCCGCCACTACGCGCACATCCGTCTTGGACACCTTGGAAGAACCCACGCGCGTGTATTCCCCGGACTGGAGAACGCGCAGGAGCTTTGCCTGGTAGGGGAGCGGGAGCTCGCCTATTTCGTCCAGAAAAAGTGTGCCGCCGTCGGCTTCCTCAAAGTAGCCTTTACGGGCCTCTATCGCGCCCGTGTAGGCTCCTTTTTCGTGTCCGAAGAGTTCCGACTCAATGGTGCCTTCCGGAATGGCGCCGCAGTTTACGGCAAAGTATTTGCCGTTGCGCCTGCGGCTGTTCTGGTGTATTATCTTGGGGATGTTCTCCTTACCCACACCGCTTTCCCCGCTCACAAGCACAGTAAGGTCCGTAGGCGCAACCGCCACGGCCATTTCTATGGCCCGGTCCAAGGCAGGATCGGCCCCTACAATATCGTACTTGTTCTTTATTTTTTGCAGTTCCTGATAATCCATAAGTCCAGAATACATATACTAATCTGCAAAAATAATAAAAATTCTTCTTTTGGTATATCGTTTGAAAGAAGTATATTTGCAAAGTACATCGGAACGATAAATTTTATTATATGAAGAAAACAATCAAACTTTTTGCAATCGCAGTGGCAGGACTTGCCATTGCAGCCTGCTCATCGGCAGAGAAAATGGTTCAGCTGGCAGAGAACGTAAAGATTACCTGCGACCCTGAGGTTCTTGAGGTCATCGGCGGGGAAATCGATGCCAACGTAACCGTCACTTATCCTGCGGATTACTTCCATCCCCAGGCCATCCTGGAGGTTACTCCCGTTCTTGTATATCAGGGCGGAGAAGCTGCCATGAAGCCTTTCAAATATCAGGGAGAGAAGGTTCGCGACAACTACCGCGTGGTGTCCACCGCCGGACAGACTGTCCGTGAAAAGGTTCACTTCGACTACGTAGAGGGCATGGAATCCGCTTACCTGGAGCTCCGCGGCGTGGTTAAGTACAAGACCAAGGTATGGAACCTTCCTGCACGCAAGGTTGCCGTTGGTTGCAATACTACTTACATGCTTGTTAAGCAGGACGGCTATATTTCCCTCAAGAAAGACAACTACCAGGAGATTGTAAAGCAGACCGCAGAGGGCCAGATTCTTTACAAGGTTAACTCCGCAGAGGTTCAGTCTTCACAGCTTAAGAGCCAGAGTGTCAAGGACTTCATCGCTGCACTGGATGAGATTAAGGCCAATGAGCGCAAAACTGTCACTGGCACTGAAATCGTAGCTTATGCATCCCCGGAGGGTGGTGAAAAACTCAATGCCAAGCTGTCAGACAATCGTGGCGTTTCCGCAGACAAGGCATGGGACCAGCTTACCAAGGGCAAAGATGTTGCTGACCCTGCCATCAAGAGCATCGGACAGGATTGGGAAGGCTTCAAAGAGCTTGTAGAGGCTTCCAACATACAGGATAAGGACCTTATCCTCCGCGTTCTTTCAATGTACAGCGATCCTGCTGTCCGCGAGAGCGAGATCAAGAACATTTCCGCAGTTTATACTTCACTGCAGACCAGCGTTCTTCCGGAGCTCCGCCGCGCCCGCTTTATTGCCAATGTAGAATATAAGAATTTCACCGCAGAGGAACTTGTTACCCTTGTCGATGAAAATATCGATGTTCTTGATGAGGAGGCTCTTCTTCGCGCTGCCACCCTGGTTCGCGACATCGACAAGAAGAACGAGCTTTACGGCAAGGCTGTAGAGAAGTTCGGCAGCGACCGCGCCCAGTTCAACCTTGGTGTACTTGCTCTTTCACAGGACAATCTTGCTTCTGCAGAGAAGGCTTTCGCAAAGGTTAAGACAAAGGACGCAGACCTGGAGAATGCTCTTGGCCTTATTGCTCTTCGCAAGGGAAATCTTGACAAGGCTGCTTCCCAGTTCCGCAAGGCCGGCACCGACGATGCAAAGCACAATCTTGGTATTGTCGATATCCTTAACGGAGACTATGCAAAGGCCGCCCAGGAGCTTGCAGACGTTAAGGGATGCCCCTTCAACAAGACTCTGGCATATCTTCTCAACGACCAGCTGGACCAGGCTGCCAAGTCTGCTACCTGCAAGAGCAATGACATGGCATATCTTAAGGCCATCATCGCCGCCCGTCAGGGAGACCAGGCTGCCTATAACGAGAACCTTGCAAAGGCTTCCAAGATAGAAGAGCTTGCCAAACGCGCCGCTACCGACATCGAGTTCTCGATGTTCAAATAGTCAAGCAAAGACACAGGCACGTGTGGTGCCTTTTGTAAATATAAAATAAGAAGAGGAGCGTTTAAGCTCCTCTTCAAATTATATGCGCTTGGCTTATTTGTCAAAGAACGGGTTGTAGTCGGTTTCCTTCAGAGGAGCATAGTAACTCCATCCGTTCTTCTCTTCGGGACCGTAGGAAATGGCAAGAGCAGCGATGCAGCTTCCTCCGTCAGCCCAGCTCTTACGGTCAATTGAGATGTTCCATCTCTTGCAGTCGAACCAGTCAAGGCCCTCGCCCCAGAGGTCGAAGCGGCGGTAAAGCTTAACTTCATCAAGAAGGTCTGCACCGGTCTTTGTGCAAGTGTAAGCAGCGTTGTAAGGCGTAACAGCTTCCTGGAGAAGCGACTGTACTGTTGCATCCTGACCACCCTGCATACAGCGTGCTTCTGCCTCAAGGTAGAGCATTTCTGCGCTACGGAAGAGATGGAAGCTACCGCCACCGGGATAGAATGAGCACAAGAACTTGAAGTGCATGTAAGCATAAATCTGGCTTGTTCCATACAGTCTGCTTCCGTATTGTGCCTTTACCTGATTTGCATAAGCGGTAGTCGCCTTTCCTGTAGATGCTGTATAAAGATTTGTGGCAGCAGGGACAAGGAACAAATCCTTACGTGTATCCTCATCCGGAATCTGGTCAATCAGAGTTTTGCTGATGAGGGTAGGATAGGTACGGCACTGGCTGGAAGATGCGTTTGATCCGATGTATGCGTAGTATGAGTAGTAGTAGATGGTCTGGTCTTCTGCATCATAAACACCCCAAATCCACTCATTGTTAGGCTCGCTGAAGCCCTCGTGGTATGCTGCATTGCCCATGATTGCATGTCCGCTGCGTGCGGCTGAGGCGTGAGAAATAACAGTGCCCCAATCCTGTCTTGTTGCAGCAGCACGTGCATATACAGCGTGTGCGGCTGTTACGTCAGGAAGGAAGAAGTCGGCCGTAGGACGGACATATGAGGAATTGCCAAAGAGGGAGATAGCCTCATCAAGGTCTGCATAAATCTGCGTATAAACCTCTGCGAGGGTAGCCTTGTCCATTGCTTCAGTGTTAGGCTCAAGTCTTAGCGGAACAGCAGCAGCGGCGCCGTTATTACTACTTGCCCAACGGGGTGCGTAAATCTGGGAAACCATCAAGTAGCTGTATGCCCTGTAAACAAGAGCTTGGGCCTTGATATAATTTCTATCAGAATCAGTGCCGGAAGCATCGTCAATATAGGCCAAAATAGTGTTGGCATTACTGATGAGCTTATAATAGTAGAACCATGCGAAGATATCTACAATGTAGTTCTGCTGATCATAAGCGGTGAAATTGTGGATATAGTTGAATCCAGTATAAGGGCGAGATGAGTCATTGCCTGGCCATACACCATAGTGGGTTTTGATTGTACCCTCTCCGTTGTAACCCTGGCTGGACATATACTGTTTTGTCATAAGACGGGCGATACCGTTTATGGCAAGCTTTGCATTATCAGTGCTCTCAAAGATTGTTGCAGGAGCAACGGAGTCCTCAGGAGCAGTGTCAAGGAAGTCCTTCTTGCAGGCGGTAAGTGCAAGCAAAGAGGCTGCTATAAGAATAATATATTTTTTCATATGCGTATTCCTGTTAAATTAGAACTTGATATTAAGTGCTGCAGAGAATACCCTCGGGGTTACGAGGTAGTTGGTCTGGCTTCCGGCGAAGCTCTGCTGAGGATCAAGACCCTTGCGGTGTGCTTTTACGAAGAGGTTCTCGCAAGTTGCACTAAGGGTGATGCTCTGCATGTCAAGCTTCTTGGCAATGCTCTTAGGAAGCTGGTAAGAGAGGGAAATGTTCTTCAAAGTAAGGTAGTCAGAAGAGCAAAGCCTCATGGTAGAAGAGGAGCTGTTGTTGTAGTTGTTCAGATCGGAGTTGATAACGGGGATTCCGTTAGGATCAATTCTGTCTGCAGAATCCTCTGTCATTCCGGCAGGAGCCTCTTTCCAGGACTTAAGAATGTCTACGTGCTGTGATCTAGCAGTTGAACCTACACTCATGAGGGAGTTGTAAACGCCGTCAATAAGTTTGCCGCCAACAGAGTATGTGAATACAGTATTCAAGCTGATGCTCTTGTAGCCAACGTTAATATTGAAGCTACCATAAACCTTAGGAATAGCGGAACCGTGGAATTCCTTGAGAGCCTGGGCAGACGGGTTGTTTGAGTAAGGAACGCCATTGATGATGGTGTACTTCTCTGTACACTCTGTGCCGTCAGGGTTACCGTAAATAACCTCGTTTCCGTTAGCATCGGTGGTCTTGATAAAGTAGTCTTTATCATTGAACTTGTACAGAGCATTACCGGTCAGACGGTCAACGCCGACAAAGCTGTAGAGATAGAATGCATAACGGTCTTTACCAACCTGGATTCTCTTGTTACCGCTGGTGAAACCTTTGTTCTCATCCATAACCTGCTCAGGAAGAGAGGTAACTTTGTTGCGGAGGAATGTTGCGTTTCCGCCAATATTAACTCTCCAGTCACGAGCCTTGTATACGTCAACGTCTGTCTCAATTTCGAAACCTCTGTTGGCGATTGAGCCGGTATTCATGGTGATGCTTGCAGAAGGTGATCCTGATGTGGTGGTTGCTCCTGCAGAGATAGGAAGAGGAACGTCAAAAAGAAGGTCCCTGTTAGTCTTGTTGAAGTATTCAACATTCAGGTTCCACCTGTTGAAGAGGCGGGCCTCAATACCGACACCCCATGAAGCACCGGTCTCCCATTTGAGATCGTTGTTTTCAAGCTGGCCGACATAGTAAGCACCCTTGTTTGCGTTCTGCTCGTTTTCATAGAGGGCCATGTAGCCATAGTAACCTGCACCGGCGTCGTTACCAACCTCTCCATAGTCTGCACGGAGCTTGAGGCTGTTAACCCAAGGGAAGTTCTTCATGAAATCCTCATTGCTGATCATCCAGTTTGCTCCTACTGACCAGAAGGTACCCCAACGTGACTTTTTGTGGAAGCGTGAAGATGCATCGCGACGGATGGAGGCTTCCAGGTTGTATTTATCCTTGTAGTTGTAACGAACACGACCAAGATAACTCTCTGTACGATAGTTAGTCTGATAACCATCCATGGAAACGTTTACTGTAAAGTTACTCATGTTAGAGCTTCCAGGGAAGATCTCATTGGTCTTGTAGAAGTATGCATAGTCATAGTTGTAGTAGAATGCCTCATGAGCGGCCAATGCGGAAATGCTGTGATCGCCGAAGGACTGAGCCCAGTTGAGCTGCTCACGAACCTGATACTTCTTGTAACGGTAGTCAACACGTTTGCCTCGGCCCATGCTGCCCTTACCATCACCTATAACTGCACTGTTATAAGTGTAGTTGTTTGAGTTGCGGGCACTCATGTTTCCTGATATGTTGAGCGTGAAGTTGTAAGGAAGATAGAACTCTGCGTATGCAGTAGCCTCGAGGGTGTTACGAACAGTCTTGTCTGAGTTAAGCTCGTTCTCCCAAATAACATGGCGGTCTGCATACTGCTCACGGGTTGTATGAACGTTTCCGTTAGCATCGACATACTCGCCACCATCGTACTGCTTATTACCGTTTGCATCAAGGATGTACTCGCCGGTAATGGCATCGTGAAGGTGAATAGGGTAGATAGGAGCAATATTACGGCAATACATGAAAGCGTTGGTGAAAGAAGCGTCGCTGTCTCCGTTGGTATTTTCATAATTCTGGTGTGTTCCGAACAGGTTGAGGCCTACCTTGAACCAGTCAACTGGTTTGGCGTTGATAACGGAACGGGCGGTAAAGCGCTGGAATCCGGAATTGTTAACATAACCATCCTCATCAAGGTAACCAACTGAAAAATAGTAATCACTCTTTTCGTTGGAACCGCTTGCGGAGAGGTTGTATTCCTGACGATATCCGTGACGGATAGCGGCTTTGTACCAGTCGAGGTCATCCTTGTATCCTTCCTTAATTACAGCATTTGTGTTGAAAACACCGGGGGTAGGGAAGAGTTCCTGGATGGAAGGATTGTTGTTACCATTGATGGAGAAGATGTTGGTAACGTAATAGTTGGGGAGATTTTCGTAAACATATGCGTTAGCTTTAGCGATATCATCGTTTGCTGCTATGCGCTGGTTGTACATGTTCGCCCATGCAACATTCATCCACTGCTGGGGAGATACTCTCTCATACTCTGCGATACCTCTGCTGTAAGTACCCTGGCGTACATCAATTGTCATATTGAGTTTGCCGGCACTGCCTTTCTTGGAAGTGATGAGGATTACACCATTGGAAGCGCGGTTTCCGTAAAGAGCTGCGGAAGCGGCATCCTTAAGGACTGTAATACTCTCAATATCAGCCGGGTTAAGGTCTGAAATGTTTCCTGAGAAGGGGTTGTTGTCAAGGATGTAAAGAGGAGAAGATGAGCCGTTGATAGTTCCGATACCGCGGATGCGGATAGAAGGATCGGAACCAGGAGCACCGTACGTACTGTTAACCTGTACACCGGAAACAGAACCTTCGATGGCGTTTGCTACGTTAGAAACGGGCCTGCTCTGAAGCTGGTCCGCGCTAACGGAAGCGATTGCGCCGGTAAGGGTAGACTTCTTGGCTGCACCGTAAGCGATAGTTACGACTGCCTCCTGAAGTGTCTCGCTGTCCGGTTCCAGGACTACGTTTACTACGGCTGCAACGGGAACTTCCTGAGTAAGCATTCCGATGCTTGAAACAATAAGAGTTGTTGCTGAAGCGGGAACACCGTTTAGTACAAATTTACCATCCAAATCGGTAACAACACCGATGCTGGTGGCGCCTTTTACTACTACGGATGCGGCAATAACCGGTTGTCCGTCTTCAGAACTTGTAACCGTACCTGTAACGGTACGAGTCTGAGCGAATGCAAAGTTCATACCGAGTACGAAACTGAGCATCAGACTTAGGATTTTTTTACCCATAAGCTAGTAAATTTGGTTAGTATTAATATGATTGTGTGTCAGGTTTTAGGGTTGTAAAGATATGCATAAAATGATTTAAATCCAATTTTTTTTCGAAAAAACAGCAACAAATCTCCCTTTTTCGCAAATATCGGCAATCCCTATTTCTATATATCGATGCAGCGGAGTGTCTTAATTTACTAGATTACAACACTTAATACTAACACTTAAATGTTTAATGTATGAACTTTAAACTATTATCCTTGTTCAGCTGTGTTGCTGCGCTCTTCCTTGGAGCTGCAAGCGCCTTTGCCCAGACAAGGATCGTTAAGGGTACCATTCTCGAAGAGGATGGACTGCCTGCCATCGGTGCTTATGTCTCAGTAGAGGGTGTCGCAAACAAAGGCACAGTCACAGATCTTGACGGACACTTTACGCTTGAAGGAGTGCCCACCAGTGCTAAAACGCTGGTTATCACCCACATGGGTTTCCTTGAGCAGAAGGTTGCCATCGCAGACAATGTCACGGTAACTTTGAAACAGGACGCCGAAGTCCTTGAATCAGCCGTTGTAACCGGTATGACAAAAGTAGACCGCCGCCTGTTTACGGGATCTACCGCAAAGGTTAACGCAGAGGATGCAAAAATCAGCGGTATCGCCGATATCAGCCGCTCCCTGGAAGGCCGTGTCGCCGGTGTGTCCGTGCAGAACGTTTCCGGTACCTTTGGTACTGCCCCTAAAATCCGCGTCCGCGGAGCAACATCCATTTATGGCTCCTCTAAACCTCTGTGGGTTGTAGACGGTGTTATTATAGAAGATGTTGTTGAGGTCGATGCCGAAGATCTTTCTTCCGGAGACGCCAACACCCTTATCTCTTCTGCAATCGCAGGTCTCAACTCCGACGATATCGAGTCCTTCGATATTCTTAAGGACGGTTCCGCTACCTCTATTTACGGTGCGCGCGCCATGGCCGGTGTGATTGTAGTAACAACCAAGAAGGGCCGCAGCGGTCATAGCAGCATCACCTATAACGGTGAGTACACCATTAGGATGAAGCCCAGCTATAACAACTTCAACATCATGAATTCACAGGACCAGATGTCTGTTTACCAGGAGCTTGAGCAAAAAGGTTATTTGCTATATGCGGGTACTGTGAACGCTTCTGAAAGCGGTATCTACGGTAAGATGTACAGCCTCATCAGCCTGTTCGACGAAACCAGCGGAATGTTCGGTTTGCCCAACACCCCCGAGGCCAAGGCAGCGTACCTGCGTTCTGCCGAGTTCCGCAATACAGACTGGTTCGACAGGCTGTTCACCTACAGCGTCCAGCACAACCATTCCGTATCCCTTTCCGGCGGTACCGACAAGAGCAACTATTACGCATCGCTCTCAATTTTGGACGACCCGGGATGGTCAATCCAGAGCTCCGTCCGCCGTTATACTGCTAACCTGAATACAACATACAAGATATTTCCTAATCTTTCCCTCAACCTCATCAGCAACACCTCTTACCGTACCCAGCGTGCTCCCGGTACCCTGGGTTCAACCATCGATGCTGTTAACGGTGCCGTTCAGAGAGATTTCGATATCAACCCGTATTCTTACGCTCTTAACACTTCACGCGCCCTTGACCCGGACGAGTTCTATACCCGGAATTATGCTCCCTTCAACATTTTCCATGAGTTGAATAATAACTACCTTGACATCGATGTAACCAACATTCGTATTCAAGGAGAACTCAAATGGGATGTTAACAGCCATCTGTCATTGTCTGCACTTGCTGCATACAAGTACTCAGGCACCAGTCGCGAACATTATATTTTGGACAACTCCAACCAGGCGATGGCATACCGTGCCATGCAAACCACGACAATCAGGGATGCCAACACCTTCCTTTACACAGACCCTGATATTATGTTCGCCGTTCCAGAGAGCATCCTTCCTGTAGGCGGTATTTTCCAGCGCAACGACAACAAGATGAACGGTTGGGACACCCGTCTTTCTGCAAACTACAGCAAGTCCTTCGGAGGCATCCATTCAATTACCGCCTATGCCGGTATGGAGGTTAACTCCATCGACCGTCATGCTACATGGTTCCGCGGTTGGGGAATGCAGTATGATATGGGAGAAATGGCCAACTATTACTATAAGGTATTCAAGAAGGGTTCAGAGGACAACTCACAGTACTACACTCTGGGTAACAGCCATGAGCGCCGCGCCGCCTTCTTCGGAACATTCACCTATGGTCTTAAGAACCGCTACAGCATCAACGGTACAATCCGTTACGAGGGCTCCAACCGTCTTGGAAAATCAAGTAGCGCCCGCTGGCTTCCTACGTGGAACGTTTCCGGACGTTGGAACATTATCGATGAGCCTTGGATGGTACGTCTGAAGCCCGTTCTTTCACACGCCGCCGTTAAGCTTTCATATTCCCTTACTGCAGAAAGCGGCCCTTCATGGGTTACCAACTCCAACGTCGTAATCGAGGCATACAACCCTTGGAGAAACAATGTCAATGACCGTGAGACAATCCTTACTATTTCGTCTCTTGCCAATCCGGACCTGACTTTCGAGAAGAAGCATGAGTTCAATGTTGGCTTGGAGGCCGGTTTTCTTGACAACAGGATCAACTTCGCAGGAGATTGGTATAAACGAAACAACTATGACCTTATCGGACGTACCAACACCCAGGGTATCGGCGGAGAGGTTATGAAATACGGTAACGTTGCTTCCATGAAGTCCGACGGTTTTGAGCTGTCCCTCACAACCCAGAACATAAAGACCAAGGATTTCAAGTGGACCACCAACTTTGTATATTCACACTCTCACAATAAGGTGACGAAACTTTATACCAACCTGCGTGTAATCGACCTTATCCGTGGTTCCGGTTTTGCAATGGAAGGTTATCCCAACCACTCGATTTTCTCAATTCCGTTCCGCGGTCTGAACGAGGAAGGTATCCCTACCTTCGTAGATCAGGACAGTGAATACAATCCTGCCACCGGGGAGCTTAAAGAGCATATCTCTACCACCGGCATCTACTTCCAGACATCGGATCCCGACAAGATGCACTTCCTGGAGTATTCAGGTGTTGCAGATCCTACGGATATCGGCTCAATCGGAAACACCTTCGAATGGAAAGGTTTCCGCCTGAATATATTCGTTACCGGATCATTTGGCAATGTAGTTCGTCTTGATCCTGTTTTCAGGGCCCGCTACAGTGACCTCAACTCCATGCCACGTGAGTTCAAGAACCGCTGGGTAATACCCGGTGATGAGGCAAAAACCAACATCCCTGTTATCGCCAGCCGTATCCAGAATACTAACGACGGTCATTTGAGCTATGCTTACAATGCATACAACTATTCTACAGAGCGTATAGCCAAGGGCGACTTCGTCCGTCTAAAGGAAGTATCCTTAAGCTACGATCTCCCCAAGAAGTGGGTTTCTGCTATCAGCTTCAAGAGTGCATCAGTTAAACTGCAGGCTACCAACCTCTTCCTGCTCTATGCAGACAAGAAGCTGAATGGTCAGGATCCGGAATTCTTCAACACCGGCGGTGTGGCTGTTCCGGTTCCACGCCAGTTTACTCTTACCGTTAAATTGGGACTTTAATTTTCTGACTACTATGAAAAAGAAAATCATACTTTATACGGCAGCTATCCTGGCAGTCTTTTCTGCTTCTACTTCCTGCAACAAGTTCCTGGACACCATGCCGGACAACCGTGCAGAGGTAAATTCAGTAGAGAAAGTAGCCGCTTTAATGGGCGATGCATACAGCCGTACTGATTATATGATGGTAACCGAATTGCTTGCCGACAACATGGATAACAATACAGCTGTGGTTACCTCCTACGCCGACCGCTTTTTTGAGCAGGTATGGAACTGGGAAGACGTTACTGAATCCAACAACGAGTCTCCCGAGAACATCTGGCAGAACAACTGGGGCTCTATTGCAGCAGCCAACGAGGTTCTTCATGCAATAGATGAAATGGGCGGAAAAGATAACGAAGAGCTGGCTCCTTATTACGGAGAGGCTCTCCTTGCCCGCGCTTACGCACACTTCATCCTTGTAAATATCTTTTGCCTCAACTATAATACTAAGACCAGCGACACGGATCCCGGTATCCCTTATATGGATCAGCCGGAGCAGGGTTTGATGCCTCAGTATGAGCGCAGCAACGTTGCAGAGGTTTACCACCGCATCGATGAGGATATCCAGGAAGGACTCAAGTATGTCACCGACAACTATGTCGTTCCCAAATATCATTTCAATGTACAGGCTTCATACGCATTTGCCGCACGTTTCTATCTGTATTATGAGAAGTGGGACAAGGCTCTTGAATATGCAAACCGCTGTCTGGGCCCTGTTCCTACTCTCCGTGACTACGATGAGCTCAATAAATATCCTGACAAGGCTTCTGCCAGCGCAGCTTATGTACGTTCAGACATGAAGAGCAACCTTCTGCTTCAGACCGGTGCTTCCAACCAAGGCTTGTTCTGGGGCAATTACTCAGGTTCTTACAAGCAGTTCGGACACACCACCAACCTGGCGCTTACAGAGACCATCTTCGGCCGTGTGCCCTGGCTGGGAGCGAACGATGCGTTCAATGCAACACGTTATCGTTTCCAACCTAAGAACTATAGTTCGTCACGTCTGCGTTACACTATTTTCTGGAATGTTCCTTATGAGTTTGAGGTAACAAACCCTGTAGCCGGAACCGGTTATCGCCGTACCCTGTATCCTGCCTTTACTACAGATGCTTGCTTGCTGGACCGCGCAGAGGCTAAAATCATGCTGCGGGACTTTGACGGAGCATGCGCAGACCTCAACCTTTGGGCTTCCAATATGTATACCGAACCTGTTTCCTTAACTCCCGAACAGGTAACAGAGTTCTACAACGATATGGATTACTATCAGTGGAACGAGCCTACTCCCAAGAAGCATCTTGCGCCTGCTTTTGAGATTGACGCAGAAGGCTCAACACAGGAAAGCATGCTTCAGTATGTGCTCCACTGCCGCCGTGTAGAGACCCTTGGTTTCGGTATCCGTTGGTTTGACATCAAGCGTTACGGTATTACTATTTACCGTCGTGTTTCCGACGGTGACGGTGTCATCTCTTCTGTTTCCGATGAACTTAAGCCGGACGATCTTCGCCGTGCAGTTCAGATTCCGCTTCGTGTACGCGATGCTGGCTTTGAGCCCAATAAGCGCTAACCCCAAATACTTATGCATATGAATAAGATTTTCAAATATACTGTTGTGCTGTTGGCCGTGTTCGCTATTGCTTCCTGCAACAAGGATTCCCTGAGCAGTACCAGTGTCATAACTATTGACCAGCAGACCAAGAATGAATTTGATTTGTGGCTGGAATCCAACTTTGTCAACCCTTACAATATCCAGGTGAAATATCGCTACGATTTGAACGAAACGAGTTTCAGTTATTATACTATTCCGGCCGACTATGATTGCTCCGTAATGCTTGCCCATCTGGTGAAATATCTTTGTATCGATTCTTATGATGAGGTGGCCGGTATCACGTTTACAAAGCATTATTTCCCCAAGTTGTTCGTTTTCATCGGCGAATGGGAATACAACAATGCCGGTACGATTCGTCTGGGTACAGCCGAGGGCGGCAAGAAGATTACCCTTTCAGGAGTAAACTACTTGCCTCAGGTAATTTCTCTTCAGTGGGGAGACTATTCTACCACCCCTGCAGAGAACCTGAACCACTACTATATCAAGACTATCCACCACGAATTTACCCACATCCTTAACCAGACAAAGGATTTTCCTACAGAATTCAAGCAGATTACTCCTAACGACTATGTACAGGATTCCTGGAATGCCAGCGAGTACAGCGGTGAAAACCTGTATAAAGGTTTCATATCGGCTTATGCCCGTAAGGACGACCGTGAGGATTTTGCGGAACTCCTGGCCCTGTATGTCACCAACACTTCTGAGCAATGGGAGGAATGGATGCAGGCTGCGTCTGTGGACAGCGAGGGCAACCCTGCAAGTGGCCGCGATCTAATCGAGACCAAGATGGATATAGTTAAGAACTATATGAAGGATTCTTTCCAGGTTGACCTTGACGTGCTCCGAAGCGTGGTTATTCGTCGTCAGGATGAGGTTGTCAACGGACTTGTTGATCTTACAGATCTAACAATCAATTAAAAGAACGAGGTTATGAAACGCAACAGAATATTTACCTATATTTTGGCTGGTGTAGTTGCTTTATTCTCGCTCCAGTCATGTCTCTTCGAACAAAAAGACGAGTTTGAAGATTCTGCATCGGTCCGCATGGCCAAAACCCTGGCTGAAGCCAAGACCATTCTTTCTCAGCAGTCAAACGGCTGGCTGATGTACTATTTCCCTGATAACGACCAGTATTACGGTGGATACAACTACATACTCAAATTCACGGATGAAAAGGCAACAGTTTGGAGTGAGCTTTTTGACGGCTCTGCAGAGTCTTTTTACAAAATGACCACCAATAACGGTCCTGTACTTACCTTCGATACCAACAACGACCATTTCCATTTCTTTGCCACGCCTTCCGGTTCAGGAAAGAATCTGTATGGAGACAGCGGAAAGTATCAGGCATATCGCGGCGACTTCGAGTTTCTTATCCTGAGCGCAACTCCGGAGGAGGTAAGGCTTAAGGGGAACCGCAGTGGTTGTCTTGTTGTTATGGTACCTTTCACCGGAGAAGCCCCCGATGCTTATATGGAAGCTGTTAATAATTGCGTAGAGGAAATCTTTGTGAGCGATTTTAACGGCACAGTGGGTTCAACTCCCTACCATATTTTCCTGGATCTTTCCAACCGTCAGGCATCGTTGAATGCTATTTCTTCCAGCGACGAAGAACCGGAAGTGACAAAGGTTGCTTATATGTATACCGACAAAGGTATCCGTTTGTACCAGCCTGTCACTGTCGGAAACAGCACTATCCAGGAACTTACCTGGGTGGAAGATTCCCAGAAACTTGTCGGTACCGACATTGATTTGGTTGGCAAACTGCCGGAAGGCTGGCATTCTTATGACGATTATATCGGCACTTGGCAGCTTGCATTTGAGGGCGGCAACAGCTTCCTTGACGGTATCGTTATTTCGGAGAGGGAAAAGGGCCGGACCTTTACACTCTCAGGACTCAGCAACCAGTTCGACATGGTTGTCACTTACAACCTTGGAAGCGGAAAGGCCCAGCTTCTTTCCCAAATTGTGGGCAATGACGGCACATATAATATCCGTGCCGCTTATTGGGATTCTAAAGCCGGTTATGTGGGCTATAACGACACCATAGGTTTCTTCCTGACTTTCGGAGAAAACGAAAGCGGTGTGGACGATGCTTCAACTATTTATTTTACAGATAACCGTGTTTGGCTTACTTATGTGGTAAGCGGATTCATCCTCTATCGCATGAGCGGAAGCACTCGTATCGGTGCATCATTGGCGCCTTGGGTATTCAGAACCGATGAAGCTACCGGAGCGGCAATTACCGCTGCAACGGGACGTCTGAAAAATCCTACTAAACTTACACGTGTTAATTAATCGGCCTTATGAAAAAGTATTTATATATTTTGATATCACTGATGGCGGTGGCATGCATCGCTTCATGCGAGAAAGAAAAGACATCGGTCGATACTGCAAAGAATATCTCTGTGGTCAGTTCCAACCTTTCCTTTGACAATAATGGCGGAACCGGCACCATCGTGGTTGAGGCAATAGGAGTTGTTACTGCTGTTGCCGACAAAACTTGGGCTCAGACGTCTGTAAATGGTAAAACAATTACCGTAACTTGCGAGCCTTGGGACAAGCTGGAAAGCCGTAACGCAAAGATTACCCTCACTTGCGCGGGAGAATCTCTTGATATTACCGCTATTCAGACGGGTGTTATATTTGCAGTCGATGATATGCCCATTAACGGAGATTTCATTATCAGCAATGCAAGCGACACTCACACTTATGGCTTCTCTTCCAATGCCGATATTGAGGTGTTCACTGATACAGAGTGGCTTACGGTTTCCTTTGACAACGAGGCAAAGACTATCCAGGTTGTTTCAGAGGAGAATACAGAGATGGCAACCCGCCACGGCTCCTTCACCGTTAAGGTTGGAGAATCAGAAAAAACCTACAAGGTGTCCCAGTATCCTCCGTTTACCGAAACAACGGACTGGGTTGTTTCCCTTGGCGAAAGGGGAGAGGAAACCACAACCCTCAAGTCAACCGTGAAAGTGCAGCATGGCTATTATGCAGTAGACTATGCTCTTCCCGGAGCAGTAAACAGGGCTTCCTCTGTTGCAGAATTTGTGAGCGGGACACTGGTCCCCAAAATCCGTGCAGGGCTGGACGAAACAATAGCTTATTACAATTATCGCTACGGCTATACCAGTTTCCTATCACGGAGTTCTGATTCCTGGACCTTTGATCTTATTCCCGACGGTAACTATATCGGCTTCATGGTAGGCTTCGACAGTGAGGGCTATCCCACAGGCTGGTACGGAGCAACGGAGGTTTTCATCGGCGAGCTTACTCCTTATGCCAAGTGGCTGGGTAACTGGACAGTACCTAATGCTAAAAAGACCTCCGGAACAGAAACCTGGACTATTGAGCAGAACAAGGAAGATGAGACCTTCTGGATTACCGGTATCAACGGAATGCCTGTCGGTGCGTTTGCAGAAAACGATTTCCGTGCGGAAGCCAAGTTTGACGCAGCTACACAGGAACTGGTTATTGCAGTTTGGGAAAACACCTCTTCTACATGGACAGACTCCAGCCGTGGCGTTTGCAACACTCTGCTTTCCGGCCAGTTTACCAACGTGGCAGGCAGCCGTTACTATAACAGTGGCGTAGGTAATGTTATAGCCCGTCTCAAGTTGTCAGAAGATGGCTCTACGGCTACTATTACCCCTGGTTCTGTTACCTCCGGAGGTGCGGCCGCATACTTTGACAATATCAGGTGGTACGGACGTTATACAACATCAAGTGGCTCCAGGAGCGGTTTCTCTTGGACCGGCTATGAGACTCCGATTTCTGCCGGAATGGTAATTACCAAAGAGTAGTTCTATCCTTTTGAAAAAGAGTCCGACTCGTTTGAGCCGGACTCTTTTTTAATAGTTCTTATAGGTTCCTTAAAGTTCTTTCTGGAAGGCCAGCCGCTCGTCGCCGGACAGTAGGTAGATGATTCCGCAGTAGGTGAAGCCGAATTTTTCCAGCACGTGCTGCATTATCCGGTTGTCCCGGTGGGTGTCTATCCTTATGTTCCGCGTGCGGGCCGCTGCCGCTTCCATCATGGCCCCGAATACGTTCACGGCCCCGTTTCCGGATGCAATCCGGTGGATGGTGACATAGGGGGCGTCATTTAACCATCGGCCTTCATAAATCTTGTTGTAGGTGGGTTCTTCCCCCTCTATCATCGCAAAATAACCGCCTATGCCCCCGGCTTCATCGTCCGCAACGCAAACATATCCTACGCCTCTGGCGATATCGGCGTCGATGGCGGCACGGGAAGGGTAGCCGTCCGTCCATTGGTTCATGTTGCCACTGCGGCGCATTTTGATTTTAGCGTCGGAAATGACTTGCAAAACAGATTGGATGTCTGCGGCTGTTGCGAGACGAACCGTCATAGCTGCTTCTTCGGTTTTTTGTTTATAATGTGGTTGTGTCAGGCAAATATAGCCTTTTTTTGAAAAAACTTCCTATATTTATACCGGAATTGCGGATTTATGGGTAAAAGTTTAAACAGGACGGAATTGTTGCCGGACAGGGAAGGGGTGCCGCCGATGGCGCCGCTGCCGCAGGCGCGCCCGCTGGATGTGGCGGCCCTTCTGGACGCCTGTCGCCGCGGGGACGTGGACCTTGTCTGCGTCCTGGGGCCCACCGCCTCCGGCAAGACTGCCTTCGCCGTCCGCCTCGCCCGGGAGCTATCCGTCATTGCCGGCTGCGACCGGCAATCTCCTCCCGTAGCGGAAATCCTCTCCGGCGACTCGCGGCAGGTTTATCGCGGAATGGACATCGGAACCGGCAAGGACCTGGACGAGTACCAGGAAGTCCCGTACCACCTCATAGACATCTGCGAGGCCGGCTCCCGCTATACCATCTTCGACTACCAGCGGGACTTTGAGGCAGCCTACAAGGACGTCCGCGCCCGCGGCCGCATCCCCATCCTGTGCGGCGGCTCCGGGCTCTACATAGAAGCTGCCACCTGCGGGTACCGGCTCCCGGAAATCCCGCCCAACCCTGAGCTCCGCGCACAGTTGGAAACGCTTGATACAGAGGCGCTTCGTGCGCGCCTTCTGGAACTCCGCCCGGACGCCGACGCATCTACGCTGGAGTCCAGGCGCCGCACCATCCGCGCCCTGGAAGTCGCCCTGTTCGAGCAAGAAGTGCACCCCGCGCCACGCTCGGAATTCCTGCCCAAGAAAGTGTACTATATAGGAACGCTCGTAAGCCGCGAAGAGCGCGTCCGCCGCATAGATGCGCGGCTGGACGCCCGCCTTGCCCAAGGCCTTGTAGAAGAGGTCCGCGGTCTCCTTGCCTCCGGCATTCCAGCCGAGGACCTCATGTACTACGGCCTTGAGTACAAGTTCGTTACGCAGCACGTCCTGGGCATCCTCTCCTACGAGGAAATGCGAATCCTCCTGGCCAACGCCATCCACCAGTTCGCCAAGCGCCAGATGACCTGGTTCCGCGGAATGGAGCGCCGCGGCACCCCCATCCACTGGGTTGATCCCACGCAACCCTAATCCTTTTGCCATCCCCCTCCCTGACTCCTCTCGATTCCCCAACTTCTGCTCTGCTCGCTGCGCAGAGGGGATGGCGCTAATAATCTGCCAAATAGTTGCGCTATCCTGAAAAATCAAGGGGGATAGTGCAACAAACGGCCGGATTATTTGCACATT
>OMVB01000180.1 GCA_900314395.1 uncultured Prevotellaceae bacterium
GCCTTTGACGACTTTCTTTTCAAGAAATATGAGCCAGACACCCTGACTAGGACTATCGTGTTCAAAAGGAATGCAGATTCCAAGAAAGATTCCACTACAAGGAACAGTTCAATAGTCCTTCGTCTTGTCCGTAGCAGCCTGGACAGTTTAGATAACATGATTCCTGTTCTGGAGTCAGATGCTCAGCTGTTCATAGATGGCCAGCCCGCAAAAAACAACACTTTCAAGGTTGCTCCTGAGACGGAACGCCTGAAAATAGGCATCCTCCTTAGCAAAGAAATGACTGCCAAAGAAGATCATACATACAGGTTTTATCTTGAAATGGACAATCCCGGATATGAAAGGGTGAATGAAATGACAGTTGATAAAGGGAAGGTATACCTGAACGGATTAAAAACAATGCTTAAGATCAAGGTAAGGCATCACGCTAATATCCTTAAAGTAATTGTCACTTTGGCAGTTCTTATACTGGCCGCACTGCTCTTGCTTTGGCTTACTATTTTCAAATATATATTCTTCCGCTCCGTCCATTACGATTCAATGCAGATTATATATATGGATGGAGAAACAAGGAAAGGAGCTCCTTCCTTGATTGATATTTCCGGAGCCAGAAAGATTATATTCAGTGACAATCCTCCGGCTCAGAGCTTTTTGAACAGGATTTTTACCAGAAAGATTGTCACTGAGACCAATTCATTCTGGGAGAAAGAGGCAATAGCCACCCCTGGCACTGAAGAATCACTGGATTTCACGGAGACAATCTCTGACGACATGAACACCATATATACGTCCAAAGGTGTAATCCTGGACACAAACGGCCCCAGAAGACCGTTCGAGGTTAAAAAGAAAGGTTCAAATGTCAGAGCGCTGATCTCTATACAATAACTGAATAATTAACAATAAAAATAAAAACTTATGCCTACAAGTCTAAGAAGAAGCCTTTTCATAGGCCTGGGTGGTACCGGTATCAAGACCATCTTAAAAACAAAAAGCATATTGATGGACAACTACAGACAGGGAGAGGAACTGCCACCTATCCTTGGATTTCTGGGAATCGACACAGATTCTGCAGAATATGACACAACTGTAGAATGCAAGCAGGGGAAAATCAAGTTAAGCGCCAAGGAAAAATTCTCTATCGGTGTTGCCAACCCCATTGGTTTCTTCAACACTGGTAAGCGCGATTTTGGGTGGATTCCTGCTCAGAATCAAGTGTTTATTAACACGTTGGACCGAGGCGCAGGACAGGTTCGTACCAATGGACGCCTTGCCTTCATGTTCTGGAGGTCACAACTAAAAGATAAGATTATCAGCACACTGAATGACATCAACTCGGCTTCCATAGACGATGAAAAATGGAAGAATTACAAGGCTATGGGCGGTGGTGTTGACGGTGCAGCCAAAGTAGAGATACACCTTGTATTCTCAATATGCGGCGGAACAGGAGCAGGAACATTCCTTGATGTGGCATACCTGATTAGGGAGATTGCCAAAGAAAACAGATTTGACATTACCCTTAACGGATATGCTGTCCTTCCGGGCGTATTCAAACAGGAAATCAAGAACCTTGCAGACAAGAGTCGTGTAGAGCCTAATGCATATGGCGCGCTCCGTGACCTTGACTACCTCATGAGCCTTAACAACGGCGGTGAGCAGAAGTCTTTCAAGCTAAACTGGAGGACAGCTTCAAAGGAGACCTCAGAACTTCCTTTTGACAGCGTCGCATTAGTAGACAACAAGAACGCCGAAGGCCTTGTTTACAAGAGAATGTCTGACCTTACTGAAATGCTGTCACTGGTTCTACTGTCCACGACGGGACAGATTGGCAACGCAGCAAGCAGCGTTGGAGACAATGTAAAGAACGACATGATTAATGGCGCTTTTGATTACGAGAACAAACGCGCATGGGTTGCCGCAATTGGTGCGGCAGCGTTGGTTTACAATAGCGATGATATAGCTGCCGTTTACTCAAAGAAAGCTCAGAACAAACTGATTCACAGCATTCTGAACTACGATGAAGACGCAAACAATATTGCCAATGTGTGGATTGACAACGTTCAAATTCGCGAGCATAACCGTGATGACGTAATAGACAGGCTGTATGACATTAATAACCTTACATCCGTTACTCTGAATGCCAAAGACTTCACCAAACACAATGTCCGCGAGAAGATTCAGTCCAAGGTTGAAATGTACTATCAGGGACAGGAGCCCTCTGCAGAAGAGTGGAACAAGAAAGTGGATGACCTGACAACACTGGTTACAAATCAACTCACTGAAAAAGTGAAGGAAATTGTAGACAGGTTCCTTTCTGTTGGTCTGGCAACAGACGTCCTGACAGACATCAAACAGCAGATTGTAGACATCTTCATGATAGAGATGAACAATGAGCAGGAAGAGCACAGCAACGACCTCAAGGCTGCAGAGGCAGAACTCACAGCAAAGATTGACAGTCTGTTCACCTATAAGAATTCAGGTATGCACCTCTTTGGCGACAAGACAGAATCTTATTTGAATACAATCAAACTCCAAGCAAAGACTTGTCTTACAGAACGTATAGAAGTCAAGAGAAGGGCATACGCAAACCAGTTCTACTCAAGGCTTGTGGAAAAGGTTTCCGCAGAACTTGCGAACATGGTAGAAATCAAGAAGAAGTTCAAAGCTATTCTTGAGAAAAATGAACTTGAAATCCACTCATACCAAAACAGAGTAGGGAAGAACCTTACAGTAGAGTTCGACCTTGCAGAAGATATTATCAAGAAAGTAGAACTTAAGAATGAGGATATACCCGCCAGCTCATTTGTAGAGATGCTTCCGGAGAAAACTCTGTACATTTCTGCTCCTCAGGACACCTATGCCACCTGTCTTGAGAAATTGTCAACATCACTTCGCGGCTATACAGACCTGCTCAACGAGAACGTTGATACCATTCTCAATAACATGTCTAACGAAGAATTTGAAGATGTTGTCAGACGCGTATTCGCAAGAAGCGTTCCATTCTTCAAAATCGATGACCATGGAAGGCAGGTTCAGAACATGCAAATGGGAGCTCAGGAACTCTTCTATGTTTGCGTCCCGGATATCAATACCAACAGGCTTACCAAGGATGGGGCTTACCGCGAAATTGCCAAGGCAGAGCATGCGACACCAATCTCTACCGGATTGTATGACAGAGTAATCATTTACAGGCAGAAGAGGCCTGTTCCTGCTTTCGCCATCTCCGGTCTGGAGGCAATGGGAGAAGTTTACGAAAGACAGCAGAATACCGTTTCCTTCCACTTTGACGAAGCGCTCCGCAAGAGAATGAATGATGAGTTCTTTGAATTTGAGCCTAAAGGTGCCAATGTTGACGAGGCCATCGAAGCTTGGGTTAAAGGATGCATCATTGAGATTGTACGCTTCGATAAGACAAAGGGCGTTTACGTTTACTTTGACGAAGGACAGCAAATCAAGGGCGCTGGAGAGATTTGGACCAATCTTCATACAGCATATCGCGATAAAGCATTCGAACAGTTTGCATCAGACGCAAATATTATCAGGCAGATTGACGAAAAGTTTGAGGCACACCTTGCAGAACTAGGAACCACTAAAGTTAAAGAGCTTTATGAAGATGTTTCCCAGCATTACTTTGAGAAGTATTCAAGATGCCAGCTTACAAAGAGGACGGTATTCGGCCAGAATGTAGGAATGGAATATCTTGGCACCCAGAGATTGTTCAAACAGGAAGGTGAAGCTATTGACAGAATCTTCAACGATAGGTAATGAAGTACTCCATCCATATTTTTTTCAGCAAGGTTTCACAAGAAATCTTG
>OMVB01000179.1 GCA_900314395.1 uncultured Prevotellaceae bacterium
GAATCCGCGACAAAATTCTGTTATGTTACTGATTACAAGACGGTTATACCCCCCCCCAGTTTGTGCAGAAATTTGCCATAGCTTTTATTGTTAATTAATGATGTCTTCTTTGCCTCCAAGGAGGCTGCGGACAAGTTCCGGGGCGTTGGTGGTGATGCAGTCTACGCCCAGCTCAATCATGGCTTTGATGCGCTCTGCGTCGTTCACGGTCCAAACGTTCACAGACATTCCAAGGTCGTGGGCTTCCTTCACCCAGCCGGGATTCTTTTCAAACCAGGAATAGTGGTAGTCTATGCCGTTGATGCCGTCTTTATGCACTTCTGCGGGCGATTTCTTCCCGGTCAGGTACTGGTTGGTGAACTCCGGAGCCACCTTTGCCAGATGTTTGCAGGCATCGTAGCTGAAGGAAATGAAAATGACCCTTGACGGCTTGTAAAGGCCATGGGCCTTTAGGGCGGCTATACACTTGTCTGTGAGCTCAATAGTGCGCTCTGCCGAAGACTGAACCTTGATTTCAAGTACAAGGACAGTTTTGGCCGATTTCTCCCCCTGCGCCAGATACTCATCCAAGGTGGGAACCTTTTCTCCGTTGGCCAGCCGGACCTCCGACAACGCCTCATAGGTGTTGTCATGAATGGCGATGCCGCCGATGCTGTCGTCGTGATTCACAACAGCCACGCCGTCAGAAGTCAGATGAACATCGAACTCACTGCCCCAGAAGCCGAATTCCTGAGCTTTTGCCAGGGATTCGATAGAGTTCTGGGCGTTCCCGGTCCAGTAGCCGCGGTGGGCGGTGACGGCAACCTTGGGTGCAAGGACCTTGTAAGCATCGGCAATGATATCATTGCAATAGGCCTCAAAGGCCTCCCATGTGTAGAATGGGCCTGTGGTGCCGGGAATCGGCAGGGAAACTTCTTCTTCGTTCAGCATGGGTTTGACAAGGACGTCGCCTTTTTTGTTCTTGAAAAATATCAGCTGGAAGTTGGCTGCCATAGGGGAGCGGTAGAAGCGGAAGACGTTCTTGGCGTCGTTTTTGTCGGTTGCAATCTCGTCAAAACCGGGGATGCGCAATAGTGACATCAGGGCGCAGAGGTTCATGTCATGGCCGAAGCGAAGCCGGGCGCGGCACTCTCCGCCAAAAACATCCTCGCGGGCTTTGTTCAGAAAGTCCTCCAGAAGCGTCACATGAACGGCCCAGTTGCGTCCGTTTGCATATTTGTTCCTGCCGCTGACACCGTAGAAACGGAAGTTTTCAATCTCCCAGCAGGCTGCCATTTCGTCCAGTGTAAAGTACTCCAGGAAGGAATACTCTTCGCCTACGCAAAGTGCATCGGCAGCAATTTTCCAAATGGTGAATTCCAGGGCCTCTGGCTTGGCAAAGCTTGTAACAAAGCTGTAATCAGTGATATATCGGCCAAAGAACTGCTCCGGGTGCAGGACTTCACTCATCAGATCCAGGTAATCCTGGCCCCAGGCAGAACGCTTGGAGCTCCACATGTCCTGGTCGCGTGCCGTCATAAGCGGGTTGTTCTCCAGCATCGGATCCATGAAAGCAAGGTCTGCGGCTGATGCATCGGAGGTGATGCGCAACCCGGGATTGTCGGTCTTGAGCTGCATCAGCTCTGAGTACATGGATTTTATAACCCTGATTACAAGGGTGGAGCGGGCGTCTACCCAGGCGTTTCCCTTGAAAATATCAGGGTAATTGCGGTACATCCTCTTGGCAATGCCTGTGTGCTGCTCCCAGCCAACCTGTGTCAGGTCTCCGTTCCTGTTTATAGTCTGGGGGTAAAACTCCAGGTATTTGTCTGCGAATTCTTTCCCTTTTTCCGTGAGTACTCCGGCCTCTTTGGCTTTTGTAAAGAATTGATATACATTGTTATATGTGCTTGCGCTAACAACGTATCTTGACCCGTGGCGGGTATAGGTGCTTACGTAGCAGGGTTTGAAGCCTTTGGGTGCCGGAGTAGGAGCTTGTATCTTGTCCGACGGATACAGCAGGAAGTTGCCGTTTGTGAGCAGTGAATCCTGCGCAAATACTTCTTTAACCGGGGCGTAATACGGCTTCTGGGCTGCCAACGATACAGTCGCCAGCAAGCTGCAAATGAAAAGAATTCTTCTAAGCATGGTTCTATTTTTCAAGGACCTTAAGAAAAAATTAATATAATCTCTCTCTGATAGCTTTTGTCTGCTCTTCGTAGCCGGGCTTCTCCAGCAGTGCAAACATATTCTTCTTGTAAGCCTCTACGCCGGGCTGGTTGAAAGGATTCACGCCAAGAGTGTAGGCGCTTACGCCGCAGGCAAACTCGAAGAAATAAAGCAGAGCACCAAGATTGAAGGCGTCCACTTTCTCAAAGGAAACGGCAATCTGGGGAACACCGCCGTCTATGTGAGCCAGTCTGGTGCCAAGCTCCGCCATATGGTTGCAATGCTCTATGTGCTTGCCGGCCAGGAAGTTAAGCTGGTCCAGATTCTGCTCGTCCGTTCCAATTACAACGCTGCGCTGGGCCTTCTCTACATGAAGCACAGTCTCAAACATCACACGGGTTCCCTCCTGGATGAACTGACCCATTGAATGAAGGTCTGCGGTGTTGTTTACGGATGCCGGGAAGATACCCTTGCCGTCCTTGCCCTCTGACTCTCCGTAGAGCTGCTTCCACCATTCTGCCACAAAAGTGAGTTTGGGATTGTAGTTTACAAGAATCTCTACGCTCTTTCCGCACTCTGTATGAAGCAGGTTACGCATTGCTGCATAAACCACAGCCGGGTTCTCCTCTGACTTTACTGCAAGGACTTTCTCTGCTTCTTTTGCTCCCTCCAGGAGTCCTTTTACATCAAGACCGGCTGCTGCAATAGGGAGAAGACCTACTGGCGTAAGGACGGAAAAACGGCCTCCTACGTTGTCAGGAACCACAAAAGTCTTGTAACCTTCCTGGGTGGACAGGGTCTTGAGAGCGCCCTTCTTTGCATCAGTGATAGCTACGATGCGTACGGCGGCATCGGCCTTTCCGTAACGCTCCTCTATATACTGTTTAACAACGCGGAATGCAACTGCGGGCTCTGTTGTTGTACCGGATTTTGATATGACGATGCAGGCTACGTTGCGCTCTGCAGCAAGGTCCATCAGCTCTGCCAAATACTCCTCTGACAGGTTGTTACCTGCGAAAACCACTTCCGGGGCGTCTTTCTTTGCAAGCTGTTTCGCGAAGTTGTGGCTCAGTGCCTCTATTACGCATTTTGCTCCAAGATAGCTTCCGCCGATGCCGATTGCAATCACAAGGTTGACGCCGCGGGCCTTCCAGTCTGCGCAGATTGCGTCAATGTCTGCCAGCATGGAGGCCGGTACCTCTGAGGGAAGATGCTTCCATCCAAGGAAGTCGTTTCCGGCGCCTTTTTCACTCTCAAGCACGTCGAATGCATCAAGAGCCTTCTTTACATATTCTTTATAAAGCTCGGGTTTTACGAAGGTAGAGCAACCTTTCAAATCTACTTTTACCATATCTTGTGTTCTTTAATTATTCACTGGTCTACAAATATATAAAATATCCTTGACGATGACTAATTATCAGGACACTTTCTGGTAAAAAAAAAGAGTTCCGGATATTCCGGAACCCTGATAGTAGCGAGGGTAGGACTCGAACCTACGACCTCCGGGTTATGAGCCCGACGAGCTACCGACTGCTCTACCTCGCGGTATTGGGAATGCAAAGGTACGGCTTTTTTCCGTATTTGCAAATTTTTTGTCGCTTTTTCCTCATTTGACTACAATCTCGTAAGGCATGCGGGCAAAGAAGCGTTCATGCGAAGCAGCTTTGTACCAACGCTTTAGCGTGTATTCAAGCTGTGCCAGGGGAGTGCCTGCAAGGACATCGCTTCCGTTTAGCTCCTCAGAGCCGATGGAGTCGATAATGTCGTCGATAATCGTCCTTTCATAAAGCGGATAAGTCTGGATGCTCCAACCGGAAAGGTCTGCCTCGCCGACAAGGGAAGCGGCATAGCGGACGGCGTCCATAAGGGTTCCGATCTCGTCCGTCAGCCCAAGTCCAAGGGCGTCGACGCCTGTCCAAACGCGGCCCTGGGCAATCTTGTCAACGGCAGAAGCCTCCATCCCGCGGCCATCGGCAACGGTTTTGACAAAAGACTGGTAAATGTCCTCTATCTGTGCCTGCAGTGCGTCTTTTTCCTGTGCATCAAGCGGTGCCAGAAGGCCGCCGTTGTGGGAAGAAGATCCTACGGTTACAACATTCACGTGAAGGTTATTCTTAAGCGTGCGGCTGATGTCCGGAATCATTGCAAATACGCCGATGCTGCCGGTAAGGGTGGTCTTGTCCGTGAAAATGCGGTCGCAGCTGTTGGAAATCCAGTAGCCGCCGGATGCCGCATATGAGCCATAGGAAGCAATAACAGGCTTCTGCTGGCGCAGAAGGTCGATTTCTGTCTTAATCTTGTCCGATGCCAGCACGCTGCCGCCGGGGGACGCAACCCTCAGGACAACGGCCTTCACCCGGTTGTCGTCACGCAGGCGGGCGATAGTCGTTGCGTATGCGTCGCCGGCGATATTGGCCTCGTCTGTGCCCTCTACAATCTCTCCGCTTGCAACCAGGATGGCAATCTGGCCCTTTCCTGCAGCATATCCTCCGGAGCGGAGTTTAGCATAGTCTGCAAGTTCGATGGAATTTACGTAGTCATAGGAACTTACGCCGGCCAGGTTGGTAAGTTTTTCCTTGAGCTCTTCACGGGCCAGAAGGGCATCGGCAAGATTGTTATCTACCATAGACTCGCAGCTGTTAAGCTGGAGATTCTCTACCAGGCTTCCGAATTTCTCTGCCGGAACGCCCCTGGTGGCGGCGATATCCTCTGCGATGGATTTCCAAATTGAGCCGATCATCTCCTTGGTCTGGAGGAGATTCTCTGCGCTGGGCTCGCTCTTAATGAACATTTCGCCGGCAGATTTGAATTTGCCGTGGCGGATAAGCTGTACGTTTACGTCCAGTTTTTTAAGCAAATCTCCAAGGAAGAACATCTGGCTGCCTACTCCGTTAATCTGGGGGCCGGCGCCTTTGTTGGCGCTCAGGTAAATCTTGTCGGATACACTTGCAAGATAGTATGAGCCCAGGGTGGGGAATTCGCAGAAGGACACTACGGCTTTGCCGCTGCGACGGAACTCCGTCAGGGCCTGGCGCAGCTCTTCAATCTGGGCGATATCGGCGCTGGCACCGTCGGCCTTAAGGAAAATGAAGCTTATCATAGGGTCGGACTCGGCTTTCTTGATGGCACACACGGCGTCCCACAGGGTGACCGACGGCAGCATACCGCCCTGCAGATAGGTCTGCAGGTCCGCGCTCTGCTTCTTTTCAGTGAACATTATGCCGGACATGTCAATCCTTAGCATGCTGTTGGCGCGCAGAACCGGACCGGCCGGCGCAAACGTGAACAGATTCCCAAGGAAGGTGACAAAAATGATCAGGGTGATAATACCGGCGATAAAGCAGCCAAGTACCGCTGCAAGCAGCATTTTCCAGAAGTCTTTCATATAAATATGTTTGTGTATCCGTGCAAATATAATCATTTCACAGTTTTTTTGGTATCTTTGCATGATAAGAATTGATTTTATGGCTCAGAAACCTTCAATCCCCAAGGGTACGCGTGACTTCGGCCTTGTAGAGATGGCCGAAAGGAATTATATATTCGACACAATCAGAAGTGTATACAAGACTTATGGCTACTCCCAGATAGAGACGCCTGCAATGGAGAACCTGTCCACTCTTCTTGGCAAATACGGAGACGAGGGCGACAAGCTCCTTTTCCGGATTCTTAATTCCGGAGACGCCTTTGCCGATGCCGACCTTACCGCCGGCTCCGCCGCCATCACAAAGCAAGTTTGTGAAAAAGGTCTCCGCTATGACCTTACGGTACCCTTCGCACGTTATGTGGTCCAGCACCAGAATGAGATTTCTTTCCCGTTCAGGCGTTATCAGATCCAGCCTGTATGGCGCGCAGACCGCCCCCAGAAGGGCCGCTACCGCGAGTTTTACCAGTGCGACGCAGACGTGGTCGGCACCGGCTCCCAGCTCAATGAACTGGAACTTGTGCAGATTGTAGACACCGTTTTCACAAAGTTCGGAATAAACGTCATCATAAAGATAAACAACCGCAAGGTGCTTACCGGCCTGGCAGAGATTGCCGGTTTCCCGGACAAGGTGGTTGACATTACAGTCGCAATTGACAAACTGGACAAGATAGGACTGGACGCCGTCAAGGCGGAAATGACGGAACGGGGCCTCTCGGAGCAGGCCGTTGCCGTCATTGAGCCCGTCCTGGGCCTCACGGGCACTACTGCAGGGAAACTGGCCGTGATGCGCGGCCTGATGTCCGGCGGTTCAGCTTCCGGAATCAGCTCGGAGACCGGCCTCAAGGGCCTGGACGAGCTGGAGGAACTCTTCGGCTTCATCGATGCGGCAGCAATCGGCAACAAGGTGGAAATCGACCTTTCCCTTGCCCGCGGCCTCAATTATTACACCGGAGCCATCTTTGAAGTTAAGGCGGCGGATTTCGCTATCGGCAGCATCTGTGGCGGCGGCCGCTACGACAATCTTACCGGAATCTTCGGCCTTCCGGGCCTCTCCGGCGTGGGAATTTCATTCGGCGCAGACCGTATTTACGATGTGCTGAAGGGGCTTGACAAGTTCCCCAAGGGACTCACAACGGCTACAACCGTGCTTTTTGCCAATATGGATGCAGCTGTGCTTCCTTACCTGATTCCAATCGCAAAGGAACTCCGCGGCAGGGGAGTCGCCTGTGAGATTTATCCGGACACCGGCAAACTTAAGAAGCAGTTCGATTACGCAGATAAAAAGGCTATTCCTTTCATCTCCATCAACGGTTCCGATGAAGCCGCAGCCGGCAAGGTTAACCTTAAGAACCTTTCTTCCGGGGAGCAGAAGGCTTTCTCTGCGGCCGATGTCGATGCGATTATCGCTTTCCTGAACGCTTAGACGGTTCTTCTTTTTTCTGCGGTCCAG
The DNA here is from genome assembly GCA_900314395.1 of uncultured Prevotellaceae bacterium. Lineage (GTDB taxonomy): Bacteria > Bacteroidota > Bacteroidia > Bacteroidales > UBA932 > Cryptobacteroides. The sequence goes on from OMVB01000179.1 coordinate 7,023, forward strand.
GGAGTGAGAGGGCGCAGCCGGGCGGCCAATTCCTTTTCCGTGAACCCCGTTTCCTGAATGCAGAGGCTGTCCAGCAAGGCATGGAAATCCTTGCTGTGGTTGAAGTGTCGCAGGTGGCAGAGTTCATGCAGCATTACCAGAGTACAAAGTTCCTGCGGAAGAAGTACCAGCGTTATATTCAGGTTAATATTGTTTTTCGTGGAGCAACTGCCCCAGTTGGTCCTGTTGTGCTTAAGGAAAAGCCTGTTATACTGGAAGCCGTATTTTTGCGCAAGGGCAGCCATGCGTCCTGGCAGCACCGCGGACGCTTCCTGCCTCACCGGCAGGAACCTGGCCTTTTCCGCCTCCGTCGCCGCACGCCTGCGCCTTCTTCTGAATATCCTGAAAATATACATCCCCTAAGCTTTTTCTGACAGTTCCAGCCAACGCATTTCTTTCTCTTCCAGAATTGTCGATATCTCTCCTATCCTTGCCGATGCCGACTGCAATTTGTCGTAGGGCATCTGCCCGCTGCTGATCTGCTCTGTAAGGGCGGCTTTCTCTTCCTCTAGCCCGGCGATATCGGCCTCCAGCTGCTCCAGTTCCCTTTTTTCCTTGAAGGAAAGCTTCTGTGCGGAGGGGGTTTTGACTTTTTTGGGTCCTTCGCTTCGCTCAGGATGACAGGAAGAGCGCTCAGATTCCATATCTTTGAGGAAAGTGCGGTACTGGGTGTAGCTGCCGATGAAATCCTTCACCTCCCCGTCCCCGCAAAGGACAAAAAGGTGGTCTACAAGGCGGTCCAGGAAATGCCTGTCATGGGACACAATGATAAGGGTGCCGTGGTACTCCTTCAGATACTCCTCAAGCACGTTGAGGGTAACGATATCCAGGTCGTTCGTGGGCTCGTCCAGCACAAGGACGTTGGGCTGCTCCATTAATATTGTAAGCAGGTACAGACGCCGCTTTTCGCCTCCGGAGAGCCTGGAAACGCGGGTGTTCAGCATGTCGTGCGGGAACATGAAGCGCCCCAGCAAACGGGTGTCGGAGACAGTCTCCAGCACCGTCTGGTCCCCTGAAAATTCAATGCCTTTCTGGGTATAGTAGCCAACCTTAAGCGATTCCCCGCGCTCAATAGTACCGGAGAATTCTCCCGGGTCCGAAGGGTCGAACCTTCCCAGAAGCAGATTCAGGAAGGTGGTCTTTCCTGCTCCGTTACGGCCCACAATTCCAACCTTTTCATAGCGTTGGAAGTTGTAAGTGAAATCCTTCAGGTAGTATTTGCCCCCGTACTTGAAGCTGGCGTTCTTGCAGTTAATGATTTTGGTGCCAAGGCGCGACGCCCCGGCAACATCGTCAAGACTAAGGCGGCTCTCTGAATAGACGGCATCGGCCCTGTCCTGAAGACGGTAGAAGGCGTCTTTGCGGTATTTTGCCTTGCCGGTGCGGGCACAGGGAGTGCTGCGCATCCATTCCAGCTCGCGGCGCAGGATGTTGCGAACCTTGTCCGTCTCTGCATTGTAATTGTCTATCCTCTCCTGGCGCTTCTCAAGATAATTTTCATAGTCTCCGCGGTAGGTATAAACCGCGCCGTGGTCAAGCTCCATCACCGTATTGCAGACCCTCTCCAGGAAATACCGGTCATGGGTTACCATCAGGAGCGTGCATCTGGACCGCCTCAGGAAAGACTCCAGATACTCGATAGCATCGGTATCCAGATGGTTGGTGGGCTCGTCCATAATGTAAAAATCGGCCTCTGTGGCAAGCATCTGGGCGATTGCGACGCGTTTGACCTCACCTCCGGAAAGGCTTTTCATGGGCATGGAGGTATCCCCAAGGTTGAAGTTGCTCAGGTGCTCCCGCAGCCTTTGCCAGTATTCAATCTGCTCTTCCGGGCCGATGCTGCCAAGAAAAGCGCCCGCCCCCGCTTTCACCTGCTGCTCAATTGAAAGCTCCGGCCTGTAGTCATATTCCTGCTCCAGGAACGATATGCGGATGTCTTTGAGGAAGGTGATTTTACCGCCAGAGTCCGATTTGTCCTTGCCGGCCAGAATCCTTAGCAGCGACGTTTTGCCGGTGCCGTTAGGAGCAATGAGGGCGATTTTGTCGCCCTCGGAAATATTGAATCCTATGTTCTCGAAGAGAATCTTGGGACCGTAGGACTTGCTGATGTTTTCTATCTGTAAATAACTGGCCATCAGCTATCTGAACATCTTGTCCACCTGTTTTACCGCCTCCGGGAGAGCGAATACTGCCACCCTGTCGTAAGCCTCTATCCTGGTGCCGCCCACTGCAATGAACGAGTCGTTGCCCCTGATTATTCCGCCGATGATGGCGTTCTCCGGGAAGTCCAGGTCCATGAGAGGTGCGCGGGTAATCTTGCTGCCCGGGGATACGATGTATTCCAGAACCTCTGCCTGTGTGCCGCTCATGTACTTGATAAAGCGGACCTTGTTGCTCAGGGTCATCTTGAAAATCTTTCCGGCGGTAATGAGTTTCTTGTTGATTACTGCATCTACGCCCATATCCTCTGCCAGCTGGATGTATTCCAGGTTTTCTACCTGTGCAACGGTCCTGGGCACACCGAACTTCTTGGCAACCACGCAGGCCAGGATATTGGCCTCGTCGTTCTCTGTCACAGCCACGAAGGCGTCGTAGTCCTTGATATTCTGCTCCAGAAGGAAGTCCGAGTTTCGTCCGTCGCCGTTGATAACCATTACGTTGTCGTCGGTTTTTTCGCTGAGGTCAAGGCACTTGGCTTTATCGGTATCGATAACCTTGATTTTCTCCAGCTGGCGGCTCATTCCCTTGGCCACCATGCTGCCAATCTGGCTTGCACCAAGGATCATGAGTTTGTTGACCTCTATGTTGCTTTTGCCCAGGAAGGCCATTATGGGCTCGATGCCTTCACGGGTGGTGATTATGAAGACCAGATCGTGATACTTGAACTTCATGTTGGCGTCCGGGATGATGGTTTCTTCTCCCCTGGACACCGCTACAACGCGGAAGTTCAGCTGGTCTTCCTTTGCTCCCATCGCCGATGTGAACTCTGTGAGCGTCATGTCAAGGAGAGGGGAGTCGTCTTCAAGTTTGAATACGGCGATGCGGAGTTTTCCGCGGGCGAAGTCCATTGAATCCGTGGATGCGGTGCGCTTCAGGAGGTCGACAATCTCCGTGGCGGCAATCCTTTCCGGATAGAAGAGCATATCGATTCCCATCTCTGTGAAGAGATAGCGGTTGTCGTAGGAGAGATAGTCCTCGTCGTCTACGCGGGCGCAGACTTTCTTGCAGCCTAACTTCTTGGCCAGCAATGCGCTGACTACGTTTACGTCCTGATGCGTGCCGGGGTTTACGGCAATGAAAAGGTCTGCCTTGTCCACGCTGGCGTCCTTTAGCGAGCGGATGGAAGAAGGCTGGCCCTCAAGCGTAATTACATCGGCGCTTGTGGCAAGTTTGGACAAACGTTCTTCGTTCTGGTCGATAACGGTGATGTCGTTTGCCTCTGCAGCTAACATCTTGGCAAGGTGAATTCCTACTTCTCCTGCGCCTTCGATAATAATCTTCATAGCTTTATTATTTTATCTTCGGTTGCAAGGCCCCGAAGGTCTTTTTCCCAAATACTAATGCCGATATCGGCAGGCATCGGCTGTAAATGCCTGTTATGCCGATGTTTGGATGGCCGGTTAAAAATGCCTCCAATTCTTGTGCCGATGCCGCCGGGGTCCTTAGAATTCTGTATTCCCTGTGGGCGGCTACAACGGCTTTGTAACTGCTCAGGCGGCCTGTCAACAGGAAAATAGCGGCGCTGATTCCGTCCAGGACCATTCTGGTGAACATCCTGCGCGCGGCCCTTCCTTTTGCTTTGGAAGCTGCCTTGCCGATGCTTTTGCCTTTATGTAAATACTTGATTGCCAGGGTTTTGGCAAGGTTGTTCCGGAGCATCAGCAGGTTGTTCCTGTAATTTAGTTTGAGCTTTCCGGGGGAGTCCGGGCTAAGTGTCCCGCCGCCAAGGTGGTAAACCACCGACTCCGGGACTACGCAAACTCTCCAGCCTTCCAGGCGGGCTCTCCAGCAGAAGTCTATTTCTTCCATGTGTGCGAAGAACCGGTCGTCCAGGCCTCCCAGGGCTTTCCACAGGCTGGTGCGAACAAGTATGCAGGCGCCGGTAGCCCAGAAGACATCGGCAGGCGCGTCTCCGAACTGGCCGTTGTCCCGCTCTGTCCATTTAAGGACGCGGCCACGGCAGAAGGGGAAGCCGTAGCGGTCTATGAAGCCGCCGGCGGCTCCGGCGTATTCGAAGCGTTCCTTGTCCTGAAGGGCGTGCAGCTTGGGCGCGCAAATTCCGCAGTCCGGATTGGCTTCCATGAATGTGGCGAGCGGTTCCAGCCATCCTTGGGGAACTTCTATGTCTGAATTGAGAAGCAGTATGCCGTCGAAGCCTTTGTCTTCCAGCATGGTGACGGCTTTGTTGTAGCCGCCTGTAAAGCCGTAATTCCTGTCCAGGGCTAAAAGCGTGGCTCCTGGGAAGCGTTCCTTCATAAGTTCCGCAGAACCGTCCGTAGAACCGTTGTCCGCCACCACCACGGTGTAGTCACCCCCGGGCGTCCCGTCCTGGGCGCAGCCGGCGGAGGCCAGCACCCCCGGCAGGAACCTCTCCAGAAATCCCTTTGTATTCCAATTCAGTATTACAACCGCTACTTTCATTAAATACTTCTTCATTTCGCTGACGCTTATGGTCCCCCCGTTCACACGGCCACGGGCGGCCATGGGTTTTCAGGGCAACATAGGTTATACTGATATTACTAACAATTATCTTTATGGCAGCATTCTCCGTCATGGTGGTGGCCGCAGCACTCGCCATCGTGGTGATGGTGGTGGCCGCACCCGCAGCCGCACTCCTGCGGCAGGTATTCACCGTGCAGGCCCTCTTTGAGCTCCTTCTCGGTAGCATCGCGCACCTCCAGGATCTCCCCCTTGAAATTAAGCACCTTTCCGGCCATAGGATGATTGAAATCCATGGTAACACTGTCCTCCTTAACCTCTACAACCCTTCCGTTGACTACCTGACCGGAACTGTTCAGCATCGGAATAAAATTACCCGGCTCCAAAAGATCCTCGCGAAGCTTGCCATCTACCTCAAAACTGTATTTGGGAATATCGAAACAATGCTTGGGCTCATATGTGCCATAACCTTCCTCCGGGCTCACCTGGAACTGGAAGCTGTCGCCGGCCTCCTTGCCTTCTATCTCCGACTCAAATTTGGGGATAAGCATATGAGTGCCGTGGATGTAATCCAAAGGCTGCTCCTTAGTGGCCTTGTCTGCAATTTTTCCGTCTACGGTAAGTTCATATGTAAGAACTACCACTTTGTCTTTCTCTATCTTCATAATATTAAAGTTTTCTTTTACGAACTGAAGTCAACATCCTTGAAAACCAGCGTAGGCACAACCCTGGGCTTGCAGGGGCGGGCATCGGAACCAACTGCTACAAGGTTGTTCCAAAGATCCAGCATATTGCCCGTGATAACCAGTTCCCTTACCGGGAAGGATGAATCGGGGCCGTAGTAGAAACCCTCCACGCCAAAGGAGAAGTCGCCCGTGGCGCTGTTGCAGTTTCCTCCGTTGAAGCCAGTAATAAGGACAGTCCCTTTGTCTCCGCCGGCAAAGCCGTTCCTGCAGTCTTCCAGCAGCGCTTTGCAATCCTTTGCCGATGTACTCCTGACAACGGGCCTTGACGCATCGTCAACAGTAGGGGCGATACCCATTTTATTGGCGATATAAGTATTTACAAACCAATTCTTTAGGACTCCCTTTTCTACAAGGGGAAGGTCCTTTGTTGCAACACCCTCAGAGTCAAAGAGACGGGAGCCGTAGGCCCCTTCCTCACGCGGCAGGTCTGTGATATCCAGGAAGTCCGGGAATATTTTCTTTCCCAGCTTGTCCGCCAGGAAGGAATTGTTCTGCTGGATGGAGAATCCGTTCATGGCGCCAAGCACCGGCGTAAGCAGGCGGGCGGCGCATTCGCGGTCTGCAACCATTACCATCCTGCCACCCTTGCAGGTAGAGGCATTCCTCTTCTGGAGAGCGGTGCGCAGGGCCTCCCTGCCCACGGCAGCCGTGTCCAGTGCGCCGGCCGTACGGGCAGAGTCCCACCAGTAGGCGCTTACCTTGGCATCGGCGTCACGTACGGTAATCTCGTTTGCAAAGTCGAAGGTAGTCTCGCTCTGGCGGCAGAAGGTGCCATTGGAGTCGATGATGCAAATATCGGTAAGAGTGTCTGAATACTCCGCCTCTTCTGATATAATGTCCGGATGCGTGCCGAAGACTGAACCTTGCAGGGCTTTCTGACGGCGTAATTCCATCGTCATGGACTCGTAGGAATCTGCCATGCAAAGCTTTAAGTCTTTATTTTCCTTTTCTGTGCGCTCCGGGGAGGGAAGGTCGCGGGCGCTGTCCGGGGCCATCATCCTTACGGTTTCCAGGGCTTTGCGCACAAAGTCACCGGCCCCTTCCTCAAGTTTGTTGGTAGAGAAGGTGCCGAACCGGCCGTCGGCAAACAAGGCCAGCGTAACGGAACGGTCCATGCTGTGGGTGACTTTGTCCACCTGGCCGTCCAGAACCCCCACAAGGTCCATTACGCTCTTGCTTACCGTAACACGGCACTTCTGGGCTCCGGCTTCAAGGGCCTTTTCCATGAAAGCCTTTGCCGCAGCTATTTCACTGTTATTCAAAAACGCTTCTGTCATGGCTATTCTCCTCCTACTGTAAGTCCTTCCACCAGCACTGTGGGTATTCCGCAGGATACCGGTACACTCTGCTCTTTTCCGCAGGTCCATGCGCCTTCGTCTACTATTGCATCGCTGCCCACAGCCTTGATTTGTCCAAGCGCCCTGGGCCCGTTGCCGATGATGTTGATATCCTTTACCGGCATCGTCAGGCGGCCGTTTTCTATGAGATAGCCGCTCTTTACATAGAAGGTGAAGTCGCCTTCGCCTATCTTGACCTGGCCGTTGGAGAATTCATCTACATATATTCCTTTTTTCACTGAGCCGATGATGTCCTGCGCCGTGCTGCTGCCGCTTTCCATGTAGGTGGCCCTCATCCTTGGGATGGGGGCGTAGCGGAAGCTTTCCCTGCGGCCGTTTCCCGTAGGTTGGACGCCAAGGGCGCGGGCGCTGATGCGGTCGTGCAGGAATGAAGTCAGTATGCCGCCATCTACCATCACGGTCCGTTGGGCGGGTACACCCTCGTCGTCAAAGTTCAGGGCTCCGCGGTTGCCGCGAATTGTACCGTCGTCCACGATTGTAATGTCATCGGCACAGATTTTCTTTCCCAGCATGCCGTTGAATACGGACTGGCCTTTGCGTATGAAATCGGCCTCGAAAGCGTGTCCCATGGCCTCGTGGAGCAGGATTCCGGAGGCGCCGGCGCCCATGACAACGGGCATTTTGCCGCCCTTGGGCCGGCCAGCCCGGAACTTGTCGTCCATGTTCTTGAGGGCTTCCCCGGCCAGGGAGTCCACAAGGGCGTCCGTGAGCATTTCGCTGCCCATACGGAAGCTCCTGCTGGCATGGGAGTTAACAAGGTTTTTGCCGTCGGAAAGTATGACGGATACGGCCAGGGTCCCCATCGGACGGGTCTCGTATTTGAGTTCTCCGTAAGAGTTGTAAAGAAGTATGTCGCTGTTCTGCCAGGACAGGACGGCCATTATTTTTACAATACGGCTGTCTGACGCACGCAGTTTGTCTTCCAGTTTGTAAAGGGTTTTTGCAAGGTCCCGGGGCTGCTCTTTCTGCCAGTCGTTCAGGATTGGATACCGGTCTGCCGCAGGATTGGGGCGGCCTTTGTAAAGTCTTGGTACATAGCCGTTTTCTTCTGCTATGCTATCCGACGTACGGATTCTTCCTTCTCCTATTGCCGATGCCGATGCCGCTGCGGCCTTCATTGCCGCGGGTTGCGTGCTTTCTGAGTAGGCGTAGCCGGTTTTTTCCCCGCAGAGCGTGCGGATTCCCACTCCGTAATCTATATGGAAGCCTCCGGAGGCTACCTTGCCGTCGCGCAGCATCAGGTCGCTGTAGACGGAGTTTTCAAAGAAGAGGTCGGCGTACGACCCTCCTTTCCCCATGGCTGTTGCCACAAGGTCCTCAAGGTCTTTCATAGTGACCTTGAATGTATCCAGATAGTACTGTTTATCGTAAATCATCTTCTTCCTTATACTTGTCGGCCTGTGCCTTTATGGCCTCGAATTTAATGTTGTCCTGGACCACCATGTTCTTTTGCCAGCCCTGGGCTACCAGTTTGAAGGGGACTGTGGTATTGTCTGCGAGCATCCATCTGTCCGATTCCGGCATGTAGTCTTCAAAGAAGTGCCGCAGGCCGCTGCGGTAGCGTCTTCTGATTGTGGGTTCGGGGACATTGTGTCCGCCGGCGGTAACCCTTGCCTTGACTCTCTGGATGGCCAGTTCCACGTCTTCTATCCAGAAGAACAGTATTGTTATGGAGTAGCCGTATTCGCGGGCGGTTTCTATGGTGCGCATGAGGGTCCTGGAGGAGAGGGTTGTTTCTATGCAGAAGTCTTCCTTTCTTTCCAGCAGGTAGTTGATTCTTTTTACCATGAAGCGGCCTGCGCTCAGGGAGGCTTTGTCGGGGTCGAAGGGGGAGAGGCCTTTTGCGAATTCGTCGGAGTTGACAAAGTATTTGCATTCCCACATCTCCGGAAGGAGCGTGTAGGAGGCGGTGGTCTTGCCTGACCCGTTGCAACCTGATATTATATACAGCTTTGGCATAGTTTTATACTTTTTGGCCTTTGGGTGGTCTAGCTGCCGCCGGTGACGCCGTAGCCGAAGAGGGCGAAATCTCCTTTGCAGGGGTCTCCGGGGAAGATTTCGTTAAATGCGCCGGTGATTTCAAGGGCGGTTGCAAGGTCTTTCTGCCGCCGGGCGGTAAGGCCAAGTTCCGTGGCCTGCGCGTAAACATGGGTGTCCAGCGGGATTATAAGCCCGGCTTTGTCAGTATCCTTCCAAAGGCCAAGGTCTACCTTGCCGTCATCGCGCACCATCCAGCGGCGCATCATGTTAATCTTCTTGTTGGGAGCCTTCGCATCCTCTTTCTGGCCGAAAACTTGCGTCCTGATTCCTTCCGCCGGCAGCTGCTCCAGGCTGTCATGGCCTGTGTACCAGGCCTTTAGCCGGTCGCAGATATCGGCAACCTCACACCATTTCACTGTGCGGTGGATGCTCACAGGCTCGCGGCAGCACCTGCCTTTCATGACAAAGTCATAAGGCTTCCAGTCCATGGCGTCGAAGAGCCGCCCGCAGTCCCTTACAATCATGACCCTGCGGCCCCAGGCGAAGTGTGCCGCAAATATGGCGGCAATCTCTACATCCTTAAGACCGCAACGGCCGGACTTCATCATCCCGGCAAAGCGGGTGGGGAAGGCGACGGGGTCTTCCTGGAAATACACAGGATTGTTGTACTTCTCTGCCCAGGCTGCAAGCTTATTCTTCAGTTCTTCGGTCATATCCTGCAAAGATATAATAAAAGAAGGATAAAAAAAAGGAGGACGCATGCCTGCATCCTCCTTTTTGAGAGTGAGATTCCGTTATGAGTTGGTAACTCGTTCGAGCCACTTGACCATGCCGAACATAACGCCCATTGAGAGCAGGCACAGGCCAAGGAATACGCCCCAGCAATAGCCGATAGGAATTGCGTTGTACATCATAGGGCCAAGGAAGAGGAAGAGGTTACCTACTGCGGTGGCACCCAGCCAGAGGCCCTGGCAGAGACCCTGCAGGTGTTTGGGAGCAACCTTGGAAACGAAGGAGAGTCCAAGAGGAGAGATAAACAGCTCTGCAAGAGTGAGGAAGAAGTACAGTACAATCAGAACCCACGGACCTGCGAGCAGGGGAGCAGTCTCTGAAACGGGCATGTCTTTCCATACGGATGCAGAAGGATAGTTCTGCATGAGGGAGAAGATCATGAGGAACAGGTAAGCGCAGCCGGCGATTCCCATACCGTAAGCAATCTTGCGGGGTGTGGAAATCTGTTTGCCGCGTTTGCCCAGCCATCCGAAGAACCACATTACAATAGGTGTAAGCACAATCACGAAGAACGGGTTCACTGCCTGCCAAATCTCAGGTGCGATGGAATCTGTCTTCACGAAGTCACGTGCAAACATGCTCAGGCTCTGTCCGTTCTGGTGGAATGAGAACCAGAAGAAGATAACGATGCCAAGCACTGCAAAGAGAGCGTACATTCTCTGCTTGATTTCCTTTGCCATTGCGGCCTTTTCCTCTGCGGTGTACTCTATGGCAGCCTTAGCCTCTTTCTTTCCGGGAGTGGGGAATATCTTCTTGGTAGCCAGGAAGATGCACAGGGAGATAAGCATTGCTGCTACAGAGGCGATGAATGAGTAGTGGATACCTGTGTTGAAGATGTCAAGGTAGTTGCTGCTGAATGCGCTCATTGCATCTACGCTTGCAAGGTTTTCTGCGGTTGCACCGGCCTGGGTTGCCACGTCTGCGAAGTTGGCAGGAACGTTGCCGGTGTTAATGAGCTCGTGGCACAGTGCAGGAAGTTTTGCATTGTAGGTAAGGCTGTGAACGCCAAGCCACCACTGGCGGAGGAGCGGAGCTACAAAGGGAGCGATAAGGCCTCCGATATTGATGAATACATAGAAAATCTGGAAACCGGAGTCGCGCTTGCCCTGGGCCTCTTTAAGAGCCTCGGGACCCTTCTTGGCGGCATCGGCCTCAAAATTATCATACATCTGGCCGACGATAGCCTGAAGGTTGCCCTTGAACAGACCGTTACCGAAGGCGATCAGGAACAATGCAACGCAGGTAAGGGGCAGGAGCCAGCTCTTGTTCTCCGGGGTTGCAAGGATAGGAATTGACAGCAGGACGTAGCCGGCAGCCATGATGATAAGGCCCTTCTGGATGGTGCCTTTGTAGTTCATGGTTTTGTCTGCGATGATACCGCCGACAAGGCTGAGCACGTAAATACCTGCATAGAAGATAGAGTAGATTACACCTGCACCGGTGTCTGAAAGACCGAACTTGGAGCAGAGGAAGAGTACCAGGACGGCGTTCATGATGTAGTAGCCGAACCTTTCGCCCATGTTGCTCAATGCTGCTGCAAGCAGTCCTTTGGGATGTCCTTTAAACATAGTTTATTGAATTTGATTTTAGATTTCTAGACTTGGCTCGAAATGACAATTTATTTTTCGGGAACGGCTTCAAGAACGGCCTTGAGGTAATTCCAGGTGCGCTCTACGGAAGCGATGTTAACACGCTCGTCCGGGCTGTGAGGATACTTGATGGTAGGTCCTACGGAAACCATCTCCCAGTTGGGATATTTGGCGCCCATGATAGCGCATTCAAGACCGCCGTGGGTGGCCATAATCTTCATGTCCTTGCCGTAAACCTTCTTGAACTGCTCCATCATAACCTTGTTCATAGGGGTGTCAAGTTTGGGAGTCCAGCCGGAATAACCGCCCTTGAAGGTGATCTCTGCGCCAGCAAGATCTGCAAGGCAGCGCATCTTCTCTGCAAGGTAAGCCTTGGAAGAATCAACGGCGCTGCGCATGAGTGAGTGGATGGTGAGATGACCCTTCTGGGTGCGTACGATGGCCATATTGGTAGAGGTCTCGGTGAGGCCTTCCATGGTGCGGCTCATCCTTACTACGCCTGCGGGGCAAGCCATGAGCGTCTTTACGGCACGCAGCATGACGCTGCCGGAAATATATCTTGCGGGAGCGGCCTTCTCTTTCTCAAAGAACATCTCTGCTCCGGGGTCGCTGTCGATGAATTCCCTTTTGATATCGGCAAATATAGCCTCTACGGTCTCTTTTACCTTCTTTGCGTTGGCAGAAGGAACAGCAAGGAGGGCAGTAGCCTCGAAAGGAATCGCATTACGCAGTGAACCTCCTGTGAAGTCTGCAACCTTAACACCGAATTTCTCTACAAGAGGGAGCAGCATGCGTGCAACCGCCTTGTTGGCGTTGGCGCGGTACAGGGAGATATCCATTCCGGAGTGTCCGCCCTGGAGGCCTTTGACTGTAAGTTTGTATCCTGCATGGCCTTCGGGGGTCTTGTATGTGCGATATTTGAAGTCGATGCTGGCATCAAGGCCTCCTGCGCAACCTACGCAAAGCTCGCCTTCTTCCTCTGAGTCAAGGTTGATGAGGATGTCGCCCTTGAGAACGCCGGGTTTAAGGCTGTTGGCGCCTGTCATTCCGGTTTCCTCGTCGTATGTAACCAGGACCTCTACGGGGCCGTGCTTGATGCTCTTGTCCTCAAGAACGGAGAGTCCCATTGCAACGCCGATTCCGTTGTCGGCGCCAAGAGTTGTGCGGTCTGCGGTAACCCAGTCGCCGTCAATCATGGTGCAGATAGGATCCGTGAGGAAGTCGTGCTTGCTGTCCCCGGTCTTCTGGGGAACCATGTCCATGTGGCCCTGAAGGATTACGCCGCGGCGGTTCTCCATTCCTGGAGTAGCGGGAGCGGTGAAGATAATGTTGCCGGTGTCGTCTTTTTTAACGTCTACGCCGTGCTCTTTGCCCCACTTCAGAAGGTATTCCTGAACTTTTGCCTCGTGCTTTGAAGGCCTGGGCACCTGAGTCAGTCCGTAGAAATTGTTCCAAACGATTGTCGGGTTCAAATCTTTGATTGTCATAGTTTTATAATTTTATGTGTTTGTAATATTTGATTATTTTCCGTTAAGAGGGAAGGAACTGTCGCGTCCCATCTGGTAAACCGGTATCCTGGTTTGCAGCAGAACCTCCATTCCGTCCTTGAGCCTTACGCTGCAGATTGCCGGAATGCGGTATCTTGCTGAATTGCTTTTGCTCTGTGCCGATGTCGCCGGGGCCGATACCGGTTCCGGAACGATTTCCAGCACGTATGGTTTGCCGGAGATATTGTCTGAGTCTACCAGCCCTTCGCTGTCCGACACCCTGAATGCGATGTACCTTGCGGCATCGGTCCCTTTCTCCGGGATGACGGCGAATGTGGTCTTCTGGGTGCTGAAGTCGCTGTAGCCGGCAAAGAGGGTATAGTACTCATGCTCCAGGCGGGTGAGCTCCTGCAGCACTGCGGACATGGCTTCTCCGCTGTAAGTGGCGTCGGTGTCCCCGGTGACAATCTGAACGCGCATTTTGCGCAGTTTGAAAATCATCTCCGCGGCTTCTTTAGCCTTGTCTTCCGATGTCTTTTCCACGATCATTTCCTGGCGGATGCCCTGAGAGGCGCCGTTTACGTTGCGGTAAAGGGTGGTTGTCTCCGATGTGAAGTTGGAGCTGAGTCCCTTGCCGGAGAAATCTCCCTTGCCGTCCTCTGCGAACTGCCATGCCATGTTGTCCCCAGACAGGCCGTTTCCGGTGGAAACAAGGCCCTGGGCGGTCAGGGACAGGAATGCGGGCAGGCCCTTGCCGGGAACAATGGTGTACCGGCTGGTCTGGTCCGCCTCCGTTACTGCGCACAGTTTCACGGAGTTGAGGTGGGATGTCTGCCCGTTTGCCTGGCGGACGTCTATTCCAAGGTATTTCTTTGCGTATTTGGCGTAGGGCCCTGCGTGGAAATTTTCCCTTATCGCTTCTACCTCAAGATTGATTACTGTCTGTGGAAGGGCGTAAACAAGCGCCCCATCCGGATCCTGTCCCTTCACGGGGGTGAAGGGGAGAATCATGGCCAGGATGGCCGTAACAATCGGCATTCTTTTCATATTATTTCCATCTTCTGTGGCTCCATAAATAGTTGGAAGGACTCTTGCGGATGTCTTCTTCCAGAAGCCTGTAATACTCTATAATTATATTCTCCGTGCCAAGGGCGGCAGCATCGTCACAAATCTTCTTATAGCTGACGGTGTACTTGCCTTTGGCCGTTCTGTTTGCATTCATGTAAAAGACGCTCATGCCAAGCTTTTCTGCAACCTCTGCGCCCCCGACCATGGTCTCCGTCTTCTGGTTGAGGAAGTTTACGGTCTGGCGGGCGATTGCCGTGCCATAGGGATACTGGTCGTTGGGGAAGACATAAACCTTCTTTTCTTTGCGGTGGCGGGCGATGTAGCGCATTACAACGCGGGATTCAACATAACCGTCGAAATCCTTGGTCTGCAGCGCGCACCTGTTGCGGTGGAAGAACTCCTCTGAAAACTTGCCATGCAGGCGGCGATATACAACGGCCACATCGTCCTGATTGAAATTGGCCCCGGGAACGTCGCATGTGTACTGCAAATATGCGCCGATCAGCTCCCAGTTGCCACAGTGGCTGTTGAGTACCATAACGCTGCCTTTTTCAAAGGCGCGATAAAGATCTTCCTGACCTTCAAGGGCGATGATGCCCTTTTTGTAAACCTTTTCTTTACGACGGCAGCGGCCACCCAGCCACATGGTTTCTGCAGCTATCTGGCCCAGGTTCTTATAGAACTTGGCGGCTATCTTTCTGATTTCCTTGTACTTGAGCTCCGGGAAACTGCGGCTTAGGTTAATGAGTGCCACGTCCTTGCGATAGCGGAACACGCGCATCAGTCCGGAAAGGAACGCTCCCCAGGCATAGTGGAAGCCGAGCGGCAGATACTGCCACGGCCTTATCATTGCTATCAATATGGTATGCCAAACTTTAACCATAGTCTTGCAAATATACGTTTTTATAACTACAAATCCAATATAATAATACAATGTCAGTAAATGAGGGAGAAGATTTGGTTTTTAGAAAGAAAGGTGCTATATTTGCAGTCCTTTTTGCGCCCGGTTTTGGCCGCATATAAAGGTAAATATTTAATTTACAATTAATTACAAACAAAAATGATCAAACAGTACGAGACCGTTTTCATTGCAACTCCCGTTTTGTCTGAGACCCAGATGAAGGAAGCGGTTGCCAAGTACGTAAACTTCATCAAGGACAACGGAGGTGAAGTTGTGTACGAAGAGGACTGGGGTCTGAAGCAGCTGGCATATCCTATCCAGCACAAGACATCCGGTTTCTATTATCTTATCGAATTCAAGGCTGACACCCAGCTTGTAGCAGCTCTTGAGACCCAGTATCATCGTGACGAGCGTATCATCCGCTTCCTCACCGTCGCTCTTGACAAGGACGCAGTCGCTTACGCAGAAAAGAGAAGGGCTAACCGCCAGGCTAAGGCTCAGCAGGCATAATAAAGGAGGACAGAATTATGGCAAATGCACAGAACAGCGAAATCCGCTATCTCAACCCTCCTACCGTAGAGGTTAGAAAGAAGAAATACTGCCGTTTCAAAAGGGCAGGTATCAAGTATGTAGATTACAAGGATCCTGAGTTCCTCAAGAAGTTCCTCAACGAGCAGGGTAAGATTCTTCCCCGCCGTCTCACCGGTACTTCCCTGAAGTTCCAGCGCAAGGTTGCCCAGGCTATCAAGAGAGCACGCTCCCTGGCCCTTCTTCCTTATGTTACGGACCTTCTTAAATAATAGGAGATAGCACTATGGATATCATTCTTAAGAAAGATGTGGCCAACCTGGGTCACGCAGATGATGTAGTAAAGGTAAAGACCGGCTACGCAGTAAACTATCTCATTCCTCAGGGTTTTGCTACCCTCGCAACCCCTTCAGCCCTCAAGCAGCATGAGGAGACCATCCGCCAGCGCGCTCACAAAGAGGCAAAGAAGGTTGCAGACGCAGAGGCTCTTGCCGCTAAGGTAAGCTCAATGCTCGTTAAGGTAGCTGTAAAGGTAAGCGAGTCCGGCAAGATTTACGGCAGCGTTACCACAGCTCAGCTTGCAGATGCACTTGTTGCAGCAGGCGTAGAGGTAGATAAGAAAGACATCACCATCCTCGCAGAAGAGGTTAAGGAGCTTGGCACCTATGAGGCAGAAGTAAAATGCTACAAGGCAGTTAAAGGCACCTTCAAATTCGAGGTTATCGCAGAGTAAGCTCAGTAAGCAACTTACTGTTGCATAACATAATAAAAAGACCCCCTGAATACCCATAGACAATCAATTTTGGGTTTCAGGGGGTCTTTTTGTTATGTGTATTAAAAGGAATTAACTCTCTATTGTTTGTTGTCCTCGGTCTTTTCCTTGTATTTGAACCGGCGGATTTTGTGGGTGGCGGTTTTTTCAAAGTCATCCTTCATGGCTTCTACGTCGCCAATCTTGCTCTGCTTGCTCACATGTTTGTTGACGTAGTCCAGCAGCGCCTGTTTCTTGGCATTCAGATTCTCGAAGAAATTGTCCTCCTTAGCCTGGTCCCAGTTGATGAAACTCTCGTCAAACTTCACCAGGGCCACAAGGCGTCCGTCCCGCTCTACAACCAGCGACTCATTGACACCCTCGGCGCCGTTGATAACCTCCTCAATCTCCTCCGGATAAATGTTTTCGCCCGAAGGACCTACGATCATGTTGCCAAGGCGGCCTTTGATATAGTATCGCCCTTTTTCATCGACGCTGGCAAGGTCGTGGGTGCGGAACCAGCCGTCATCGGTGATGACGCTCAGCGTGCGCTCCGGGTCTTTGTAATACCCCAGCATAACGTTGTCTCCGCGGACGATGATTTCTCCCTCTCCGGTCTTTGGATTCACATTCTGCAACTTGACCTCTATTCCCCACGCGGGTACGCCGATACTGCCAACCACGGTCTTGCCAACGCAGGCGTTGGTGATAAGGGGCGCGGTTTCCGTGAGTCCATAGCCGATGGCGTAAGGGAATCCTGCCTTTTTAAGGAAGGCTTCCACTGTAGGATCCAGCTTGCTCCCGCCAACGCCAAAAAACTTCAGTTTGCCGCCGAAGCTCTTTTTAAGCCTGCGGCCTACCAGCTTGTACAGCAGCCAGGGCATCTTTTTCTTCATCCAGGCAAGGATGCGGCTGCGTTCTATTGTAGGCGCTACATTGGATTTGTAAACTTTCTCTATGATAAGAGGTACGGAGCACATGATGGTGGGACGTACCGTCTTCATAGCACTCATGAGAACGGATGGTGTAGGCGGCTTGTGCAGGTAGTAGACGGAGGCGCCCACATAAAGGGGGTACAGCACCGCAAGGGCCAGCTCGTAGGTATGCGACATCGGCAGTATGGAAAGCCACCGGTCTTTCTTTCCGGCTTTCTGTGCGTGATAGGCCTCTATAATGTTCTGGCAGAAGTTACGATGGCTTAGCATTACACCCTTTGCGTTGCCGGAAGTACCTGAGGTATAGATAATTGCGGCAAGGCTGTCCGGCTGCGGCTCCTTTACCCAGCCCTCGCAGGTGAATGCGCTTTCGTCCTTTTTGATTAGCTCCAGGGTCTCTATGTCAAAGATTAGCGTGAGCTTTTCCCGGCACTCCTGGGAAATCTTTGGGAGAAACCTCTGCGATACAAAAAGCACCTTGGTGCTGGAGTGGGTAAGGATGTTGGTAACCTCGCTCTCCGATGAATCCGGGAGGATTGGTACCGTTACGCGGCCGAAGGGTACTGTAGAGAACAGCGCCACAGTCCAGTTGGGCATGTTCTGCGACAGGATCGCCACTTTGTCACCGGCCTTGATGCCGAACCTGGACATCCTGTGGGACAGGTCCAGGCACTTATGACGGAATTCTCCGTAGGTGTAGCCTCCGGTTCCGTCTGTGTATTCGGACAGTTTCCTTTTTTCAAAGGCAACCGTAGAAAAGTCGAAGAGCTTCGCGAGAGTGGTGATGGTAGTCTCGCGGTTTCGTTTGAGTCTTCTGTAGTAACTGTTCATCTAATGCGTAATATAGCCCTTGGGGTGTTTGCCCTTAAGGCCCATAGTTTCGTATATAGCCTGAATCTTGTCCGTATCTTCGCGGGCGTTGTCCGACAGCTGGAATTTTTCTCCTCTGCCGATTCTTTTCTGTCCCCAGTCGAAGAAGCCCAGGTAAACCGGGCATTTCACTGCCTTGGCGATGGTGTGATATCCGGTCTTCCACTTCTTGACGGGCTTGCGCGTGCCTTCCGGGGCGATTGCCAGGATAAAGGTATCGTCCTTTTCCATCTCGTCAATAAGACCTTTGACCATTGCGGCGGCATTAGTCCTGTCTGTGGGAACGCCTCCCAGCTTACGAAGGACAGGGCCGACAGGCCAGAAAAAGAACTCCTTCTTTATCATAACCTTGGCCTTGCCGGCATTGAACTGTGTATAAAACAGATAGGAGACCACAAAGTCCATGATAGAGGTATGAGGCACACCAAGGATGATGGCCTTTTTCTCCGGTACGGGACCGCCAACGGTAGTCCATCCCATCTTGCGCAGCAGCCAGCCGCAGAATTTTGCCCAACGTGACATAATCTTTTGACGGTTAAATGTTTACATCTTCCAGTTCCTCTGCAGAGCGAAGATTCTTGCGGATGAAGTTCTGGCGGTCGATGGTATTGGCGCCCATGTAGAACTCCATTATGTCCTGGATGGATTCCTCGTCTGACAGTTTCACAAGGTCTAGCCTCATGTTCTCCCCGATGAAGTCCACGAACTCGTTGGAGGAAATCTCTCCAAGGCCTTTGAACCTGGTAATTTCTACGCCGGTCTTAAGTTCCTTTACGGCCGCGTCCTTTTCTTCTATGCTGTAGCAGTACCTTGTCTCTTTCTTGTTGTGTACGCGGAAGAGGGGAGTCTGGAGAATGTGCACATGCTCGCGGCGTATGAGGTCCGGGTAATACTTCATGAAGAAGGTAAGTACCAGCATACGGATGTGCATTCCGTCATCATCGGCATCGGTTGCGACGATGATGTTGTTGTAGCGGAGGTCGTCAAGTTCGTCTTCTACTCCAAGGGCCGATATCAGCAGGTTGAGTTCTTCGTTCTCTGCAACTTTGCGCCGGCTTTCCTTGTAGCAGTTGATGGGCTTGCCCCTGAGGCTGAACACAGCCTGGGTGTTGGCATTGCGGACCTTGGTGATTGTTCCGCTCGCGGAGTCACCCTCCGTAATAAAGATGCTGGAGGCTTCTTTGAGGTCTTCCTTGTCCTTTGCCACTTTGTCGTTGTAGTGGTAGCGGCAGTCGCGGAGCTTACGGTTGTAAACGTTTGCGCGCTTGTTCTTTTCGCGCGTTTTTTTCTGTATTCCGGCTATTTCCTCGCGCTCTTTCTGGGACTCGCGGATTTTCTGCTCCAGTACTGGAACAATCTCCTTGTGAATGTGCAGGTAGTTGTCCAGCTTCCTGGAGATGAAGTCGTTGATGAACGCCCTGATGGTAGGGCCGCGGTCTATGCTGCGTGAGCCGTCTTCGTTGATGATGTACTTGCCGTCCGCGTCCTTGAGCTCTTTCTCCCACATGTAGGTAGAGCCCAGCTTGGTCTTTGCCTGGCCCTCGAAGATAGGCTCCTGGATGTGTACGCTCACTGCTCCTACGACTCCCTGGCGGCAGTCTTCCGGCTTGTAGTCCTTCTTGAAGAAGTCCTTGAGGGTTTTTGCGATGGCCTCCCTGAATGCTGCAAGGTGCGTTCCGCCGTCGCGGGTGTTCTGGCCGTTAACGAAGGAGGAGATGTTTTCTCCGTAGGCGTTGCCGTGGGTAAGAACTATCTCTATGTCCTCGTCTTCAAGGTGAATGGGGGCGTAAAGGGGAGTTTCCGTAAGGTTCTCGTTTACAAGGTCCAGAAGGCCGTTTTCACTCTTGAAAGTAGTGCCGTTGTAGATAAGGGCCAGTCCTTTCTTAAGGTAAGAGTAGTTCTTGACCATGGTGACTACGTAGTCCTCATGGTACTCGTAGCGCCCGAAGAGTTCCACGTCCGGGGTAAAGCGTACAAAAGTTCCGTTCTTTTCCGTGGTGGCGCCTTTGCCGCTGTCTTTCAGTTCCCCGAATGCATACTGCGCCCAGGAGGTCTGGCCGTCGCGGAAGGACTGTACGTAAAATGAAGAGGAGCAGGCGTTTACGGCTTTTGTGCCCACACCGTTCAGGCCCACTGCCTTCTTGAAGGCAACATCGTCGAACTTGCCGCCGGTGTTAAGCTGGCTGGTGGCCTTGACAACAGAGTCCAGCGGAATGCCGCGGCCGTAGTCGCGTACCGTTACCTCGTTTCCGGCGATGTCTATCTTCACCTGCTTGCCGAATCCCATGGAGAACTCGTCAATGGAGTTGTCCACGATTTCCTTGAGCAATACATAGATTCCGTCTCCCGGGTTGTCTCCGTTTCCCAGACGTCCTATATACATACCCGGCCTGCGCCTGATGTGTTCAATTCCTTCCAGGGTGCGGATGTTGTCGTCAGTGTATCTTACCTCTGCCATAAGCCTGTTTTCTCTTAACCTGCAAATTTAACAAAAAAGAGACAAAAAAACGAAAAAAGATACCCCAAAGGCCGGAATAAAGGGTTCCAGAACCTTTGGGGTAAACTTTTTCTTT
>OMVB01000175.1 GCA_900314395.1 uncultured Prevotellaceae bacterium
ATTCCTACCATAATAATCTCCGGTAATATAGCCCGCCTCCAGACGGATGCTGTCCTCCATGATGAACATCTCAGGATAGAAACGGAGCTGCCACTTGGAATCTATCATCTCCTCCGGAACCAGCACCTCAAAACGAAGGTCAATCCGTCCGTGACGTTCCGCCACGTTACGGAAGCGGGCAGTGATGACGGCTGCGTCAATCACTTCGTGAGCAACCATCTCACCACTGTCTTCATCCTTGATGGCCTTCATAAGAATCCTCTCCTGTCCGTCGAGCTTGACAACGACAGTGTCACGGTCTCCGGAATGAATCACGCGTCTCTCCTCCGCCGCTTCGCTGCGGGACAGCGCCAGTGATGCAGCAAGATGCTTCTTCTGCACGGTCTCAAGCTTAGACGGCGCTCCGCAGCCAAGAATCAACCCGGCAAGCACAACAAGTGAAGAGACACTAACAAATAAGTCCTTATTCACCATACTTCGATATATTTGTTAAAGAAAATGTAACCTTAGAATACCAGCTGAATAGCCACCCTTGCATCAGGAACGACAAAGGCCTTGTTACCTTTGTCAACCCTTACGCCACAAAGAGGACAGGCATAACGGGTGTAATTCTTATATCCACCCCAAACGCCAAAGCCAAGGTCAAGGTTGAACCACTTATTGAGCATGATGGAATATCCGCCATACAATCCGGCACCATACGCATCACCCTCTTCCGTCTCCCTCTCCTTGACTCCTCCTACGTTATAGACGGTATAACGCAAGTCCGCGCCACCCCACCATCCGGAATACACATGCCATGGCCAGTAACGCACTCCTCCCCAGTAGGAGTTCTGACGCACCTGCAGCTGACGCTCCTGGTCACCGGAACGCCAAGTCCACGGATTAAGCTCAGAACCTACATGAATGGAATAATGCTGAGAAACAGCTATGGATGCTTCTACATTGATAGTAGCAAATGTGAGCCAGTCAACGGCATTGGTGCCTACAGAATAACGCTGCGCGTTAGCCGAATGGCAAAGGAACATCAGGACTGATACAATAAAGAATGTATAAAGTTTCTTCATATAATAATAACTTTTAAACTCCTAAACTCAAAAACACCGCCAAAGATAAACAAAATAAATACAAAATACAACAAACATTGTGCATTTTTAAATAATCTTAACGGTAATACAACAAATCTAATAATTTAAGAAACGGGGAAAACGGCAAGGATACAACACATATCATTGCCGACAGATAGAAAAAGGACGAACTAAATGTTCATCCTTGCCTTATTGATGTCCTTCGCTTTAAGAGTCAACACCATATTTCGCTGTCCTTCGTTCTCATACAGGTAAATCCTAAGTACCTGGTCTTTCGAGAGGGTCAGCTTATCAAACGAATACGCGGCCCTCGTGTATTCTCCCGGAGCGGCGGAGAGCTTCCCCTGCCTGTTTCGCGGAAAAACCGTTTTGTCATACTTCACCGTCCTCTTGCGGCTGCCGGCTGACTCAATCACGAAAGTCGCATCACCGATATCATAACTGATACCGGAGCCGTTGCGAAGAGAAAGAACGATGTAAGTGATATCACTATAAGAACTGATATCCTCACAGAGTACCTGAATGTCATATTCCTTGCAGCTGATATGATAAAGCCTCTGCGGCTGCTTGACCACGTCCTGCAGGAGCGGAGCGTTGCCGGACTTCCACATCGACACGTTTCCACCGGAAGAGCTGCTACGCACGCTCTGTGAAGAAACGTTACTCCTTACCCTCCCTTCATCCACCTGTGTCTTCGGTGGAGTATAAGGCTTACCCGTCACAGCCGACAGTCTCTCCCTCTGTTCCGCAATCAACCGTGCAGTCTCAGAAACATAGTTTGCCCCCTCCGTGGGATATGCCGCGCCGGAAGCGGAATTCGACGAATAGGTCTTTACCATCTCCTTCGGACGGACATCAATGACAAGTTCCCTCGGATGTTCCTCATAGACGATGATGAAAGTATGCATCATACCGTTGGACTCAAGCGCAGAGACACTGCACGAGCCGGTAAACGCCTCACGGGCCTTAAGGGCAAGCATATTCTTATTCTGCTCGATAATCTTTCCGGCCACAACCTTGTTGTTGGAAAGATCCGCATAAGTGATGTCCGAAGAGAAAATCACATGTGTCGTATAGTTTACGGAAATACGAAGCGTATCAAGCTTCGCCCAAGCCGTTCCGCTTGAGAGAAAAAGCAAAAGAATGTAAAGTACTTTTTTCATAAAGGCTTTGATTTATAATATTTACCAATTCAGTTTCCATGTAGTCGTGTCAGTGCTGGCATTAATCAGCCTGTCAAGCTCCCTTGCCAGGGAATCCCTCCTGTGCTGAGTCTGGGCATTCAGTTCATCCAAGAAGTTCACTACGAAATAATCCTTCAGTTTCTGCCCCAAGGAATCCACCACGTCCTCGGAGTGGTCAACAAACAACTCATTCGGGTCATCCTCTTCATCCTGATTGTTTTCCAACAACAATGAAGTATCCACGGACTCAATAATCACATTGAACATCAAATACGGGTTATTACCGATTATGTCTATCCCAAGTATTATACTCTTGCATACATATGGTTCATCATAAACAACGTAATACTTCCCGTCATCTTCCTTCCTGACGCTGAATCCATCCCCCGGCCAGCCGTTCAGGTTAGACCAGCTGCGCCATCTGGCCATCTGCAGGGAATAATTCATCCAGTTAACCTGGTATTTGTCAATCGGGATGGAATAGTCAAGCAGCTCCATCTTATAGCTGTCGCCGTTCTTGACAATCTTATAGGAAAGCCCGACCTTATCCTTTATGCGGTTCGCCGTCTCCTGGCTCACGGCAATATATCCCTTTTCCTTGGCATGATTGTAATAATGCCTGACGGCGGAGCTTACATTCCGCAGATACACCTTCTTACCCTTCATGAACAAATCCGTACGACGCGCAAGCTTAAACGGAATGGTATCCGTAACCGTCTTGAAACGGATGTTACCATCACGCATATCAAGCACCCTTGTCATCCCGACAACCTGGACGGAGTCCTTGATATTGAAATACAAATACTTGATTCCCGGAGGCATCTTCTTTATCTTGTATTTCAGATTGAAATCATCCTTGAAACGATGGAACCACGCGACATCAAAATCCGTCGTATAGATTTTCATGACGATCTTCCCGCAAATACGGAAATGGAACGTGCGCTCTATCTTGTTGACTCCCTCCGCCACCACCTTCACGTCACATTCGCCGACGTTATGGACAATCATCCAGAAATTGAGCACGTCGTCCGTCTCCTCGAAAGTAAGGATATCCTCGTCAAGGGATTCAATGGAAATCTTCGTAACCTTCGCATCAAGCGGCTCATAGGACATCCTGACGAAGAAACGGTCGTCTTCCACCTGCTTGATATTGAGCAGAGAATACTTCTCCTCGTCAAACTCGCCGCCATTCCTCTCCAGAAGGGAGCAGTACTCCTCATAAGAAGTGGCTGTGTAAGTCGTGAACGCATCGAACTTAACCTTCTTGCCCTTGTCGAGCAAATACGTGATATCCTTCGTATCCTGCTCGTCATAATGTTCTATGCGGATCTCGGAGAGAGGCTTCGTCCCCTTTGCGGGGTCCTTGCCAGTAAGACGGTTCCATTCGTCCTCCAAATCACTGCAGCCGACAAGGAACGACGACAGAACGACCAAAGAAATTAACCTGATTTTCATAGCTATAATTTTTTCTTTTTCACCAAATAGAACTGATACCCGGAAGGGATAGTCACCGTACGGTCCTTCCCCTTTCCGGTGATAACAAGACTGCCGGCGGATACTAGATCCTGCACGGTCTGCCCGACGAGTGATGACATCCTTCGCCGGCCGGCATTCAGGCCAGCCTGCTTCATGGCATCTTCGACCATAGAATCATTCTCCAAATCCGGAGCATAGATACCCTTAGTGCCGTCGTTGTCGTACGCCTCAAAATTAAGATTAATAATCCTTCCACCAATATCAATGCTGGATACCTTTAGGTCAATCCTGTCATTTATTGTGCAGATGGCATTAAGATGAGTATTCTTTCTGACAAGCTGTCCTTCGACGACAATGTCCTCAAGAAGACGAAGAGTAACCCTCTGAGAGGACTTCAGCTTCTCTTGACGAACAAACATACACTTGAATGGATAAGACTCATCGGAAGTAAAAATCTTGTCATCCCCATCAAGAGAAGAAAGCCCGGTATCGGACATACCTCCAAATTCATCGTCAATGGACGAGATACCTCCGGAACGTACAATCTTAACACTCTCCACGTCAATCTTATCACGTTCAGGAAGCATAGGAGCATCCAAGGAATCCTGCGGATTCTCTGCCTGGCTCTCCTTCGGCTGACCGGACATATACATCTCCTGCAGTCTATCAAGCATTTCATCCTGGTCCTTCTTCATCTGATTGTATCTGTCTTTTCTCTCCTGTTCCCTGGCCTTCTTTCGAGATTCATAGTCATTTTGGCTATTAGAAGAGCTACTACCGAACAATTCATCATAAGAAACCTCATTGATAATTGAAGACTTTTTCTCGGGATTCTTTCTCTTTTGACCGGAATTAAGCTCTTCCAGAGGATCTTCATCGGAGTTGTTCCCGACACTATCCCAGTAGTCCTCTATACTCTTATTAGAACGCTCCCTGCCGGAATAAGCTTCAAGCTTTGTATCTGGAATCTCATTGACAGAAGGATCCGGCATATCAACATCAATAGTTACAGTACGTTCAGGAGTCTTCTCGTCACTTCCGGAAGAGACAAGAAGAATGACAAGCAAAATGAGGCCTATTACACCTGCGCCAACAATGAAAAGAAGACCTTTCTTTTTATTATCAAACTCCATGACAATACCCTTTATCTAGTAAACTCTATATAAGTAAATACAACATAAACAAGTGAAATGACAAGACAACCAACAGCAATCATACGAAGGCCTTTCGTCATAATAAATTCCTCATGATCACGAAACATATTGGCAAACCTATCGAACTTCAACCAGTTAGCAACTTTATCTAAAAATCCACCCATATTTAATAATATTAATTTCTACGTCTTGTTTCAATACGATCATATCTTGTTACAGCGAATTTCTCAAGGAGCAACCCATGTGGATTACCTTTAGAACGTCCTACATCAACAAGCTGACCACTACTTTCAAACATATAGGAAGTAATATTCGATTCACGAAGAATAAATATCCTCCCAAATGTACGTTCCGCATAAGGATAAACAGACATATCCAACTTCACGGAATCAACAGAAATATATTGAGAAGTATTCGTCTGAATTAACCTGGAATAAAATCCTTTCTCCTGTTGGTCAAGATAATAATCATACGCCTTCTGGTCACACATAAGAAGAGCAGATTCAATGTTACGCTGGATTGCATCCCTCGAAGGAGAGAGATTAAACATAAATTCATGAAACCGCTTCACATGATCCTCCGCTTCAAGTCCTCTATTTACCATTTTCTCCGCAGTAACTGTGGCGGAGTAAGCCGAACCCTTGTCAAGAATATATATATTGTCACTATGTGAAGAAAGAAACGAAAAAGCATACATAACAGAGCCAATGGCAACAAACGCCGCCATGGTAACAACACTGATGGTTATTACCTTCATCTTCTTATATGAAGACTCAATCGTATTAAAATATTTTATTATTTCAGACATAACACAAATCTTAATTATTTACCTTTGGTTATAACAGCACGCATAGCACGACCAGCAGCCATTGCGGCACCTTTGGCGCTCCCCTTCACATTATCAAAGACATCAGATGAACCGTTTCCTTCAATTATCCAACTTGCAATCCTTGGAACAGCCTTTAAATTCCATAATGATATAATTGCAGCACCTAACATAACATATTTTCCTCCCAATCCATATGTATCCAAAAAATCCCCGGTTTTATTTAGAATCTCCAAACTAATTAACATCATAATAGAAGACACTGGTATCCAAAGGAAAGTCTGAATATACCTTTCAAACCATAAAGTAATACTGTTACGGAAGTTCGGCAAAACACCAAAAGTAAAAGAAAATGGTCCTAAAAGTCCTAATATGATAAGATATACAAAACAACTCATTTGAATAAGCATCAAATAAAATTTAATTATGAAAAATAAAATAGTAGTTATAAGATTTATAATACCAGTACCGAGCATGTCAAAAAAATTAGAGAATGCCATACCGATAAATGAACCAGCAGATTTTAAAAAACCCCA
>OMVB01000174.1 GCA_900314395.1 uncultured Prevotellaceae bacterium
GATCTGAAGTATACAACGATTCTATCTATTCCGTAGCGGAAAGGCATTCGTGACCAATCTGGACGAATTCAGATCCTGCAGAGAAGTTCATAAGAAGGATAACGACAAAGCCATCTTCGAGGCAAGCATCGATTGCTTCTATCTGAGCTCCCCTTCTCCTTATGAGTTCGGATATATGGCTGCAATACAAAACGGCATCCAAGTGCGCACATGTCAATTCTGTAAATACCACCGTAGCGGATATGAAGTCGGCTTTGGCCTCGATCCAATCTTCTGCTGCCTCTACAAGAAATACGGCACACCAGAGAACCCTGAGCCACAATACGCCCGCCAATGCCAATACTACCGTGAAGACAAGGAGCAGATGGACGAAGTCAGGCGACTAATGCCACCAATCGTGGTAGCATCAGGCGAATAAAACAAAGCGGTCAAGCCCTCTTCACTACGCTAAAGCTCCGATCAGAAGGCTTGGTTCCGTCCTCCGGGGCACAAAGCGCCCCTCCGAACTCCACTAGTGGCAGCTCCACTGCGAGACTCTTCCCGCCGCGCCAAGGCGTTCTGGTCAGAGACTCGCGGTCGTTCCGCGCCGTCTCTTCCCTTGTGGTATATACTCTGTCTGTTGAGTCGCATCTACCTCTCCGTCCCAACCACCAAGATTAACAGCGCTCCCGAAAGGAATAATGCACTTTTCCAAGTAAGGAGTAACTGAAGCAGATACTAAACGATGTATGAGCTCAGGGAAATCACCCTGCGCTGATTGCATATCAGCCCATAGCTCTAAATGTGCTCGATCGATCATATTATCGTATATATATGCAACAACTTGATTTCTTAGCGATTATCTACGACTCGCCAAGTTGTGCCCTGGTTGCATTTATTGGTATAGCTTTCTAAGGAGGGAATAATATAGAGTCATCGATCTCCTAGAGCTCTGAATCGTTCTTGAAGCTCGATGATGCGTTTGAGAAGATCATCAAAGGAAAGGTGCTCGCCGTACACGAAATGCTCCAACATCTCGCCATAGTCGGCTTCCCATTGCTTGATGCATCTCTCCGGGGGAAGGAATTCGATGGATTCGGGATAGTCCTTGTCGTAGTCAGCGTAGCCTACATGATAGAACTTCCGACGATGCTCAACAATCTTGTGGTAGAGTTCCATATCCGAGAGGGCCGTCTTTCCGAAGTCCGTATCCATCAGTTTCTCCAAGTCATACAGATGCCGTGTCATCCTCAGACTCCTCGGTTCAGGCTTCTGGAATTCTTCATTCAGCAGAAATGCTTTCTCTAAGAATGTCCTTGACGGCAGAACCACCGGTATCGTGCATTCTGTTTCATTGTCATCTTCAGGGAAGTAAGCACTGATAATTGAACTGATGGTCCGCATCTCAAATGGCTCGTCCATCGAAAGGCAACTAATCTCAATCTTCACTCTCGACGGGACATAGGGAGAACTGTCAGAAGACACAGAAGGATAGTTGATGTAAATCACTGTAGGATCCGCGTCAGAGGAGATCGGGGCCCCCGCCTCATCTACAATCTCCGGCTTCACTTCATATACAGAGAGCCCTAATGCTTTCATCTGTGCATCCAAATCTTCCGCAAGATTGTCAACTATGAACTTGCGACTCTTCTTGCGGAGATTCTTCAGTTGGGTATTGTTATCCAGTTGAGGTACAAAGAAACGGTGGTTCAACGCAACGTCAATATCCTCCGAGAAGCGGTCTATCAGGTGCCAGCCCTTACTCAGCGACGTTCCACCTTTGAACTCCAGATGCTCTTTGCACGAAGTCTTAAAAAGAGCTTTCAGTGTCATACTTACCCACCAGTCTTTCTCCACGGCATACTCAGGAAGATGCTCCTTTGCAGCTGCTTGCTGGAGAATCACCCTCCGCTCCAGCAGTTCCTTATCAATCCACTTTGTCATTTCTCAATCTCCTTTGCGATATTCCAAATAGTCTTCCTCACCCAGATAGGCGCCACCTTCAAGTCCTGCTCAAATGTCTCAATCGGCAGGTTCTTTTGTAGTA
>OMVB01000173.1 GCA_900314395.1 uncultured Prevotellaceae bacterium
TTCCTGAGCCTCAAGCAATTGAAATTGGAGAAGCGTTTGGATATAAACAATTTGTTTCTCCCTTATTAATAGGACCTCTGGATTATACTCGCGACTAATAACTCCATGATGAATATTACATTCCAAGACGCCACCAGAACCTACGGATTCCCGCCACTGCTGTGCGAGGAACCACGAATCCTCATCCTTGGCACACTCCCAGGAGGAGAGTCGTTGGAGCACCGGCAATATTATTATTCCAGTTCAAACCGCATCTGGAAAGTGCTATGCCATCTCACAGGAGAGCCGATGCCGGTAGATTACACACAGAAGAAAGCCCTGCTGGCCAAGTATCACATTGTCCTCTGGGATTACTATGAGTCCGCCATCAGGCCGGGAAGCGATGACAAGGATATCCGGGATGCCAGGCCGAACGATATTGCCAGCTTCCTGGCCGAACATCCGACTATCAAGGTAATTGCCATCAACGGCTTCGGGAAATACCGCAAGTTCGGTGAGAGAATCAAAAGAAGTCTTGCCGGCAACCCAAAATTGGCCGATATCCGTGTACTTCGTCTGCCGGAGACCAGCGGCGGCAATGCAAACTATGGCTGGGGTATCCTTGAGAACCTGGCCGGAGAATGGAAACAAATCTTTGACTGACGCTTATGTACGAGAATGAATCAGCTGCCGTCCGTGCTGGAGTAGATTTCCTGCAGGCTCTGACCGAGAAGGATTACCTCCTCGATCCAACCTTCGATGTCCTTGACCTTGAGCAGAAGCTGATTGAGATTCAGGCCGATGTCAACTTCCTCATCTCCAACCTGCCAGTTGAGGCCATTGACGATGACCAGGAGAGGGAGGAGGAATACCCCGGTGACTTCGAAGATAGCGAGGAACTGGAGGATGAAGTGGTTGAATGTGAAAAGTTGATAGCCCAGGCGACCAAACTTCTGGCAACAGTCCGTGAACATTACCTGCCGAGCGAAGTGGCCACTGCGGCACCAGCTGCTGCTGCGCCTCAGACCAAGCTGGTCCGGAAGAAGCGGTATATCAACTGGTCCAATGTCATTCTCATAGGCATCATCATAGCTATCATTGCCTACATTATTATCAATGACGCTGTTTAACACGCTGTATCGGACGTATCGCGTTCATTAAGGCCGATACAGCCGATACACCACTTTTTCGAATCCTTTAACATCTTTTAACAAAATCCGTTTGGCGGTCTCAGAAGGACCGCTTACCTTTGCCTACGAATTGCATAACTCATTGATATTTAATAATATAATTATAATAATCAAATTATATGATTCAGGACTATCAAACCAACAAAGTTTACCTGGCAAAAGGCTTAAGTTATTACATGCCCCTTTCGATGCTTATTGTCGAGAATCTAAAGTGTCATGGCATAGACTTCGCCTGGCTCCCCAGAACCGAGAATGACAATTACATCTGGGCAAGGGATTATATGCCCATTCAATTGGAGAAGAATCTCTTCCTGCAGTACCAATACAATCCGGATTACTTGAAGCGTTACCGGGGGTGGATTCCTCCATACAAAGCTATTTGTAAGGACTTAGGGCTGAACTGCATCACCACGGACATCGTAATGGATGGAGGAAATGTAATCCAGTGTGGCAACAAGGTCATAATGACCGACAAAATCTTCAAGGAGAATCCCAGGTATAGCCACGAAGCACTGGTCGATACACTGGAAAACCTTTTCTTTGCTGAATTGGTCATTATTCCCTGGGACCGGTATGAAATGTACGGCCATGCCGATGGAATGGTACGTTGGATTGGCGGAGACCGAGTCCTGCTGAACAATTATAGTGACTTTGATCCGGCACTGCATAAAAGGTTAATGGAGGCCCTTTCTCCGCACTTTCAAGTGGAGGAGTTGGTCTACAATTGTCCCCGACCCAGCAAGTTCTCTTGGGCATTCCTTAACTATCTTCAGGTAAAAGATTGTATATTTGTACCTTGGATGCCGATAAGCGAGGCTCATGAGGCCATGTCAAGAATGACTGAACTGTTCCCAGACAAAAAAGTCAGGCATATTGGGCCTTTTGAAGATATTGTCCATATGGGGGGCGCACTACATTGTGTCAGCTGGAATATTCTCGCCGATCCAGCGCCGAAGACAAAAGAAGAAGCATAATAAGAACACGACTATGACCAATAACATTACAGCAGAATTCATCCAGAGCCATTCACTGATGGATTGCCTCCGGGAGTTCGACGGCACCCACTCAGAAGGAGATCCAGCCAAGATTAAGGAGTTAAGCGGCATTTTCTACCTCCTGGCGCAAAAGATGCTATACGGCGGCTATTTTGCCGTTTACAAGGACGGCGTTGTAGCCCGGCGCATATACATCAATTGTGTTGAGTTCTACTACCACGAAGAAGAGGCAGATGGCTTCAAGGACTGGATTGTCTATCACCGCAACCCGGTGAACGGAAAGAACAAGAAAGCGGCATTCCCACTCGGATCGCTGCACTCACACGTTTCCGGAGTGGATATCACCTTCGAAGATCAGAAGGCTAAGGCCGATGATGTTCGTTATCGAGCCTCCGCCCTTATCCGCGAATTCATGGTTACTGATGGTGACAACGACCAATGCGGTCCTGTCGATATTTATCCTACACACCTATACGAGTACCTTTACACGCAATCTTCCCTCGAAGATATTCATATCCAATGGAAGCCTGTAAAGTTCCAAGACAACAAGGTCCACCCCCAGCCTCGAATCAATGTCTGTACCTACACCTTTGACGGAAAAACTCTCACCAAAAACAAAGGAGAAGACGATTTGAAAGAATGGGGCTTTCGCCGATAATTTCTGTCTGCTCTGTATTGTTTATTGCGTTAAACAAGTCTAAATACAATTTGTTTATTCAGTTTTAGCATTTTCGTTTAAACAAAGCTCCCAAAATCTGCGCTGAATAGGTAAAACCGATAAATAAATTTTGCGCTGAGTCGGAATTATTAGGAGATAAATTTCGCGCAGGCGAAAAAAACCTATCCAGGGAGAATGGTCGCAGGATTCTCCGGACTGTGATTCACTCGCTGGAAAGCGCGGGGCGCTTTGTAATCTGCCTCGCTGCCGATGTGAAGATCCTGGAAGGAGACGCCCTCCGGGCCGCTCTCTCTCTCGTTACCATGTCAATCATCTTTGACGCGCACTTGCGATTACACGGGGGGGGGGGGGCGGCCGAAGACCTTGTGCATGACACCGAAACCACCATCCCGTCCTTAAAAAGCGCCATTTTTAAGGATGAGATAGCCCGTAGAGTGGGTGTCGTCCTTAAATAGAGCCAATTTTAAGGATGAGAAGGTCTATCGAGCGGGTGTCGTCCTTAAAAAGACCCATTTTCAAGGATGGGCAAGAATATAGAGCGGAGGGCGCATTATATTGGGGTTGTGGTGCTACTGGCACCACGGTGTAACAAGGAAACAATCGAAAAAACGAGCCACAAACGAGCCACATTTTAAAAGCAATCGGCCTCCTACATACGTAGAAGGCCGATTTCAGTGGTGCTGGGAAGAATCGAACTGCCGACACATGGATTTTCAGTCCATTGCTCTA
>OMVB01000172.1 GCA_900314395.1 uncultured Prevotellaceae bacterium
CAGCATAATTGCATCTACGCACTCGATGCCCTTGACGCATATAAACAGAAACTGGTCAAGAAGATCCAAGTGAAGGGCTTCGAGGTCAAAAACCTCAAAGGAACCAGCTCATACCTCTATCTGGACGACATCATCCTTTCCAAGAATCAACCTCCTATGGTGCGTTTGGAGATGGAAATCGAGACTGCTACCGGAGTCAAGAAGGTGATGAAGAAACTGGGACATGGCGACAGCCTTTATAGCGAATCTGGCCTTCTGGAATACAAGGATTTCACCATTTCAGGCATTGATGCTTTCCGCAACACCGTTACTTTCCTCAATGGTGTCAAGATTGCAAAGGGAGAGGTGTATGGTGACAGCAGCGAGGAGGCCATGCAACGCGTCCAGATCCGTGAGACCATTATGTCTCATTTCGAGAAAGAACGCGATCTATTCAAGCGGGGAATCAAGACCCTGTCACTGTTCTTCATTGATGAGGTCGCCCATTACAAGAGTTATGATTCCGAGGGCAATGAAGTCCACGGCCCCTTCTGGAAGATTTTCGAAGAGGAATATGAACGCATCCTGAATGACAATATATCGTTGTTCGAGGATGATTATCAGGAGTATCTCCGTCGCTTCACCCCGGATCAAGTTCACAATGGTTATTTCTCCATCGATAAAAAAGGACGGGCCGTAAACAGTGAGACGAAGGGAAAAAGCGATATCTCAGATGATATTTCGGCCTACGACCTGATCCTCAAAAATAAAGAGCGCCTGCTAAGCTTTGAAGAGCCTACGAGATTTATCTTCTCACACTCGGCACTTCGTGAGGGTTGGGATAATCCGAACGTGTTCCAGATCTGCACGCTCCGCCATGCGGCTTCCGCTATCGCAAAACGCCAGGAAGTCGGTCGTGGACTTCGTATTTGCGTAGACCAGAATGGCGTCCGCATGGATCTTGAGGAACTTGGAGAGGAACAAGTTCAAGACATTAATAAACTGACGGTCATAGCCAATGAGAGTTATTCCACATTCGTGACTGATCTGCAGAAAGAAACCCGCGAAGCACTCCGCGAGCGTCCTACCAAGGCTACTCCGGACTTCTTCGAAGGAAAGAAAGTCAAGTCCGAAAGCACACCTGGTGTTCCTTATGTAATCAGCCCGCAGGATGCTCAGGCCATTGCTGGATATCTTATCGGGTTCAATTATGTCGATAAAGACTATAAAGTTACCGATACCTACAAGAAGGATCTGGAAGCAGGAACTCTGCAGCCCGTATTCCCTGGCCTCAAGCATATCGAAAAGGAAATCCATACGCTTGTTCAGGCCACCTTCGATGAGAGCGTTACACTCGACAATATGATCGAAGATGGAAATGCATCAGCGGAAGCCACCAACCGCCTGAATGACAATTTCTCCAAGAAGGAGTTCCAAGCCCTATGGAATGAGATTAATCACAAATATGTGTATACCGTCCACTACGATAGCGCAGAACTCATTCGCAAGGCCATCATCTCCATTGATGCTCATCTCACCGTTACCGAACTGAAGTATGTGATGACTGTCGGCGACCAGGAGGCGGTTGATACCTTTGGAGATACCCAGACAAGCACCAAAGCGTTGGGAACGGTAAGCACATCAACGGTGAAATATGACCTTGTAGGGGAAGTGGCCAAGCGCACCACCTTGACGCGTAAGACCGTCGCCACCATTCTGAAAGGTATACGGCCCACTAAGCTGGCCATGTTCCGCAATAACCCGGAGGAGTTCATCAAGAATGTGAGCCGAATTATCAAGGATGAAAAGGCCACCATGATTGTGGAGCACATCGAATACGACCAGATTGACCAGACCTACGACAGCGAGATATTCACCCAAGAGAAACACTCGCAGAATATCAACAAGGCGTATTCTTCCAAGAAGAGCATCATGGATTACGTGTTTGCAGATTCCGATGGCGAAAAGAAGTTTGCTGAGGATCTGGATGCTGCAACAGAAGTGTGCGTATATGCTAAACTGCCTCGTTCATTCCAGATTCCCACTCCAGTTGGGAATTATGCACCTGACTGGGCTATCGCATTCAACAAGGGAATGGTCAAACACATTTTCTTCATCGCTGAGACAAAGGGTTCGATGGATTCCATGCAGCTTAAGGAAATCGAAAAAGCCAAGATTGGCTGCGCAGAGAAGCTGTTTAACAATCTCTCCACCTCCAATGTGCGCTACCACAAAGTAGACAGCTACCAGACCCTTTTGGACATCATGAAATCAATGGATTAATCACAGCACACTATGATAGTCATCAGCCGCACCAAATTACAGGAAGTAATTGCAGGATACAAGAAATACTTCCCATCACACATCAGCGACGAAATCTACAAATGGAAGGCAGTGAAGCACTTCCAAGATGTCTGGGATATTGATGCACCGGACTTCCTCGCCATGTTCTGGGAAGCGACGTCCACATTCGATAACCTTCTGACCTCCATGAATCATTTCCCGCGTGGAATGGTAAAGGGCATGTATGAGTCCGAGCCGGAGACGGTGCGGGAGATGTTCCGGAATCTCTTTGATGAATCCAAACCTCTGGAAGGCAGGGTGAATCAGTTCCGGGCAGAGGCAGACCGCATCCGGGAGCAGTATTGGCCGGACAAGATGCATTATCAGGGTTTTAATGCAATTAGCACGTATCTCTGGGCAAGGTATCCGGACAAGTACTACATCTACAAGTATTCCGAGATCCGGGCAACGACACGTGCGCTGGAATCCAGCTTTGTTGTCCGCAAAGGTGCAGATGCCGCCGGATTCAAGCAGGCAATCGAATTCTTCGATATGCTCCGTACCGAAGTTCAGAAGGATCCGGACATCCGTCCTATGCTTAACGCTGTCCTCACCTCGGACTGCTATAAGGATGAAAACCTTAACTGCGTTGTCGTGGATCTGGATTTCTACGTGAGTCGTTATTTCAAGCCCAGCACTCCGGAGAAGCCTGCCGCTCAGAAGGAACCCCATGTCTGGATGTACTCTCCGGGAGAGAATGCCCGCAAGTGGAATGAATGCACCCGCGAGGGTGTCATGTGTCTTGGATGGGATGAGCTGGGAGACTTGAGTGAATATGAAAACCGCGACGCCATGCGCGACCAGATGCGTCTGGAATATGGTCTGGAGGGTTCTTACATGAATGCGAGCCTCGCCACTTGGGAATTTATCAATGATATTCAGGTCGGCGACATGGTCTACGCCAAGCGGGGCCGCAACCATATCATCGGCCGGGGCATCGTTGAGTCGGATTACATTTTCGATGACAGCCGAGGGGAATATAAGAATCTCCGTAAAGTCCGCTGGACGGAAATTGGAGACTGGGAGACGCAGGAATTCCAAGCGATGAAGACGCTCACCGAGATTACGGACTACAAGGACTACGTCAAGCGCCTCGCCATTCTGGTTACCGGAGGCGTTGTTCCGGATGAGCAGTGCAACTACTTCTGGCTCTGCGCCAATCCTTCTGTTTGGAGCATGACTGACTGGCCCGTCGGCGAGGAGCAGGATTATACGCTCTACAACGACAACGGCAATAAGCGTCGCATCTTCCACAACTTTACTGACGCCAAGGCAGGAGACAAGGTCATCTGCTACGAAGCCAATCCCACAAAGCAGATTACAGCGCTGGCTATTGTATCAAAGGAGAATGATGGCCAGCGGATCTGGTTTGAGAAGGTGGAGTCACTCATGACCCCCATTCCCTACACCACCATTAAGGAGAACGCAGACCTCCAGAAGATGGAGTTCCTTGCCAACCCCAACGGCAGCTTCTTCAAGTTGACAAAGGAGGAATATGGCGTCATTATGGATCTCATCCGCGAGTCCAATAAGGGAGCCAGCCACGAGGTCTCGTATGATAAATACAGTCGGGAGGATTTCCTCGACGAGGTTTTCATGTCCAAGGATGACCTTATCGGGCTTGAAAATCTGCTGAAGAACAAGAAGAACATCATCCTGCAGGGCGCTCCGGGCGTGGGTAAGACCTTCTGCGCACGTCGCTTGGCATACGAGATGATGGGTGAAAAAGATGAGTCCCGCGTCCAGCTGGTGCAGTTCCACCAGAACTATTCCTACGAGGACTTCATTCTGGGATACAAACCTTCTGGATCTGACTTCGAGCTCCAGAGGGGAACCTTCTACAAATTCTGCATCAGCGCAGCCAATAATCCGGACAAGCCGTATTTCTTCATCATTGACGAAATTAACCGAGGCAACCTGTCCAAGATATTCGGCGAGCTCTTGATGCTCATTGAAAAGGACTACCGGGGTGAAAAACTGACATTGGCGTACAAGGACGAGAAGTTCTTTGTTCCCAAGAATGTCTACATCATTGGCATGATGAACACCGCAGACCGTTCGCTGGCCATGATTGATTACGCTCTTCGTCGTCGTTTCAGTTTCTACGACATGCGTCCGGGCTTTGAAAGCGACGGCTTTAAGAAGTATCAGGCTGCACTGGCCAACCCTCGTTTCGACCGACTGATTGAGAAGATCGAGGAGCTCAACAGAGCCATTGCAAGGGACGAGTCTCTGGGCTCTGGCTTTGAGCTCGGCCACAGCTATTTCTGCGGCCAGAAGAGCGTAGATGATGCTTGGCTGCATCAGGTCATCAATTATGACATTGTCCCGATGCTGCAGGAGTATTGGTTTGATAATCGTTCCGAAGTAAAAAAGTGGGAAGCAGAGCTTAACGCCATCTTCAATGATTAATGATAAAGGCATACTGATCCGGAACATCTATTATATGCTCACCTATGCTTTTCAAGAGCTTAGGAGGAACA
>OMVB01000171.1 GCA_900314395.1 uncultured Prevotellaceae bacterium
CTAACTAAAAGTCCAATGTGTGAATTCTTCGATTTCTACACGTTCTTTTATAAATAATTGATACATAGTTGTTTAAGTGCGGACAAGAGGGCTTGATTTCTACACTATGTATAATTCCTTAATTATTAGCTTAAAAATGATAGATATTCTTGTTTCGCTCTGACTTTAGAGGATGCGATTCTCCGCTTAATCCGATCTCTTTTGCCATACACGGTTTTTACTGTATAATTCATTAATAAAGAAATGGTCTTTGCTTCAAATCCCATAATGGACAAAGCAATTAATTTAAAATCACTCTCTGAGAACGAAGGAAAATCTTCACGAAGCCTAAGCAAAACATTATCTTGCTCTTTATTAACAATAACCTCTGCTTTTGAT
This sequence comes from uncultured Prevotellaceae bacterium, assembly GCA_900314395.1. Classification (GTDB taxonomy): domain Bacteria; phylum Bacteroidota; class Bacteroidia; order Bacteroidales; family UBA932; genus Cryptobacteroides. Next base: position 379 of record OMVB01000171.1, read on the forward strand.
GGCTGTTCTTTATCTTCAGCAATATCTTTAAGAATATTTTCTACTTCCCTAAATATTTTTTCTTTTGGATCAACTCTTGCGGGAGAAAGATACGTTGCGCACAGATTATTCAATAGCTGATAGTGACTTTTGTATTTTGATAAATAATCCTTGCGGATGATATTTTCTTTGTCTTCGTTATCATTTAACAATGATAGCTGATTTTCTGCATCTTCTTTTAAAGAATTGATTCTCTCTAATTTATCCAGAAGGTTTTGTCTTGTTCTATACCACATGGCTAAAATGACACAGATAAGCATTGTAATTATGGTTAGTATTAACCACATACGGGTTTTTGCCACTTCTCTTTTTTTAGTCTCAAATTGAGCTTTTTGGGAAAAATAAGCCTTTTGAACAAATTCTAAAGATTGATGTAAATTACTAATAATAATTGAATCCTGGCGTGTAACACTTGCTTCCAAATACGGTAGTGCCTCGGAGAGATTTCCCCTTCTCCTTAAAATCCTGTATTTATAATAATTTGTAGAAGCTGTATTAAACTTTTGAAACTTATTTAGTATATAATCTGCTTCAGATGTCTTGTTTATCTGTTCCAAAGCGTATGCGTAGGAATAATAATCCTCAATCCTTGGTTTTCCGTTATATTCGTTTTTTGCAAGATTAAAGATCTCTATGCTTTTTTCTGGTGATGTCGGTTTGCGAGATGCCAACATTTTTGCATATTGAAATAAGGAATTTGCATAAATATTGGTATCTAAAACAGCCATTGACATATACGTTTTGTATAAACTATCGGATGTTGTAATATCCCTGTTTTTTCCATAATAGTTGGCAAGAGCACCTAACTGAAGCCATTGATCGCGCGAATTTGTCGTTTTTAAAAAGTAAAAATAGGCTTTTTCCCCATGGTAGAGTGCTTGTTCTGAATTATATCCAGATGAATATATGTACGCAATAATACTGTGGAGCATCCCTTTTAACAAATAATCCTCTGATTTTGTGGAATAATCCAAGGCGGTTGTATAAGAAAGCATCGCCTCTGTATTATTTCCCGCATTCTGTTGGATACGGCCAAGGTAATAATATGTTTGGATATAGTGATCGATATCACCTTCGTCGTAGAAATCAACAGCTGGCTGAATAACAGCTACATCTGTTGTGTCTATGTAATTCTTGTCCAGCGCGGTGGCATAAAGCAATGCATAATGTGCCTTGAGTGCTTTGGTGTCAAGGCTATTGGTGTCGATACTACGTAGCTGGGCCAAAGCGCTGTCCGGGTGTTGGCGGATGAAGGATTCTATCTGGTCTAGCTTCTTTGCCATTTGTGACGTACAAGCGCACAAGAGTGTAATTGCCGCGGTTATTAGTAATGTGGTTATCCCTTTCATAAGTGCAATTATTCTTCATTCAAACCTTAGATTTGCAGCGTAGTTCTCTGCACCTAGGTTTGTACGACAAAAGTAGTAAATTTATGCCGATAATATAATATACTAAAATAATTTCGCTCTTAGAAGGAATCCGAATCGCTACGTTCACAAAAAGCCGTTGTTTTGGGCGTTAGGGGTTTCAGAAGGGGGCGTAACGCCCACAAACGGGCCCCGGCGGGCTTTACACCGGTCTTTTTAGAGGTCTAAAGCCCGCGAACGGCCATTTATGTGCTTTTGAGATTCTTCGGCTGCGCTCAGAATGACAGAAAGGAGGGATGAGCACGAAGTGCGAACCGGATCGGTGGGTAATGCCTTTTGCCCGCGGGGGATTAATAAAAAAAGCTTGCATGGTGAGATGCAAGCTTTTTAAGTATTATGAGAAAGTCTTTAGAGCTCGTTCATTTCGCGCTCGTACTCTTCCTTGCTGCCGACAACCAGGTCCTGGTATTCCTTAAGACCGGTTCCGGCAGGGATGAGGTGACCGCTGATGACGTTCTCCTTAAGACCCTCAAGATTATCTACGCGGGCGCGGATGGCAGCCTCGCTGAGCACCTTCGTAGTCTCCTGGAAGGAAGCTGCGGAGATGAAGCTGTCTGTCTTGAGCGCAGCCCTTGTGATACCCTGAAGCACGAGTGAAGCTGTTGCAGGCACTGCCTCGCGAACGGCCATCATCTTCAGGCCCTGACGGCTGAGTGAATCGTTCTCACCGCGCATATCATGCTCGGAGATGATATCACCGGGATAGTACTTGGTGGAATCTCCGGCGTCAAGCACATAGTACTTGCCGTAGATTTCATCGTTGGTATCCATGAACTTCCATTTGTCCACAAGTTCCTCAGGAAGGAAGCCGGTATCACCGGGATTTCCAATCTGGACCTTGCGCATCATCTGGCGTACGATAATCTCAAAGTGCTTGTCGTTGATCTTCACACCCTGCAGGCGGTATACAGCCTGAACCTCGTTCACGATGTATTCCTGAGCCTTTACAGGACCAAGTACGTTAAGGATATCGGTAGGGGATACTCCGCCGTCGGAAAGCCTTGCTCCGGCTCTTACGTAGTCGTTCTCCTGAACCAGGATCTGCTTGGTAAGAGGAACCAGGTAGTGCTTCTCTATGCCGCTGCGGTGGCGTACGATAATCTCGCGGTTGCCTCTCTTGACCTTGCCCATGATAACCTCTCCGTTGATTTCGGAGATGATTGCAGGGTTGGAAGGGTTACGGGCCTCGAAGAGCTCTGTAACGCGGGGCAGACCGCCGGTGATATCGGATGCCTTGCCGATGGCGCGGGGGATCTTGATGATGGTGTCACCAATCTTGACCTCGCTGCCGTCCTCTACGGTAACGTGTGCGCCTACAGGCAAGTTGTACTGCTTCAGGACCTTGCCTTCTCCGTCTACGATGAGCAGTGAAGGGTTCATGGCCTTGTTACGGGACTCGATAACAACCTTGTCGCGGCTTGCGGACATACCGTCGGAAGCCTCGTTGCGGAAGGTTACGTCCTCCTGCATGTTGTCGAAGCGTACGATACCGGCGATTTCCACGATAGTGGTTGCGTTGTATGCGTCCCACTCGCAGATAAGGTCGCCTTTGACTACCTTGTCGCCATCTTTCTTGTACAGTTTTGCACCGTAAGGTACATCGTACTGTGAGAAGGTGATGCCGGTGTTTTCGTCAACGATCTTTAGCTCTGTAGAGCGGCTGACAACGATGAGTTCCTTGCCGTCTTCGCTTTCCTTTTCGATGGTGCGGAGCTCGTCGTATTTGAGGATACCGTTGTATTTGGACTCGATGGATGAATCGGCTGCGGTGGAAGATGCCGTACCGCCGACGTGGAAGGTACGCAGTGTAAGCTGGGTACCAGGCTCACCGATGGACTGTGCTGCGATAACGCCCACAACTTCTCCCTTTTCAACCATCCTGCTGGTAGCCAGGTTGCGGCCGTAGCACTTGGCGCAAACGCCCTTGCGGGATTCGCAGGTGAGTACGGAACGGATTTCAACCTGTTCTATAGGCAGTGAGTTGATGAGGTCTGCATCTTTCTCGCGTATTTCCTCTCCGGCCTTGATGATAAGTTCTCCGGTGAGGGGATTGAAGATATCGTGAACGGAGGTACGTCCCAGGATACGCTCGCCAAGGGATTCAACGACTTCGTCCTTGTTCTTGATGGCGGTAGCCACAAGACCGCGGAGTGTGCCGCAATCTTCCTCGGTGATGATCACATCGTGGGAAACGTCCACCAGACGTCTTGTCAGGTAACCTGCATCGGCGGTCTTCAAAGCGGTATCGGCAAGACCCTTACGTGCACCGTGGGTGGAGATGAAGTACTCAAGCACTGTCATACCCTCCTTAAGGTTGGAGATGATAGGGTTCTCGATAATCTCCGCTCCTGCGGCGCCGGACTTCTGGGGTTTTGCCATAAGGCCTCGCATACCGCAAAGCTGCTTGATCTGCTGGGTTGAACCACGGGCGCCGGAATCCAGCATCATGTAAACGGGGTTGAAGCCCTGCTGGTCGCTGGAAATCTTCTTGGTCACGATGTTCTGGAGCCTGCTGTCGATAGAGGACCAGAGGTCGATAACCTTGTTGTAACGCTCGTTGTTGGTGATAAGACCCCACTGGTAGTTGCCGCGAATCTCCTCTACGCCCTTGTAACCTTCTTCAATCAGGGCTGCTTTTTCCTCAGGGATAAGCACATCGCCAAGGTTGAAGGAGATACCGGCGCGGAAGGCCTGGTCGTAACCAAGGTTCTTGATATCGTCAAGGAATTTGGCGGTGCGTGTTACACCGGTGTTCTTGATAACGTCGGTAATAATCTTACGCAAAGCCTTCTTTCCAAGTACTTCGTTAACGTAAGGAACCTCGTCCGGAACAAACTGGTTCACAATGATACGGCCGGCGGTAGTTTCCACCATCTCCGTACCCTTGGATGCATCCTTCTTGTCCTTGGGGAGACGTACCTTGATGAGGGCGTGCATGTCGATGGCTTTCTCATTGTAAGCTACGATAACGTCCTCTGAACCGTAGAATGACATTCCCTCACCCTTTGCACCGGGGCGAACCTTGGTGATGTAGTACAGGCCAAGCACCATATCCTGTGAAGGAACGGTGATAGGAGTACCGTTGGCAGGGTTAAGGATGTTCTGGCTACCGAGCATGAGCAGCTGGGCCTCCATGATGGCAGCGTTGCCAAGAGGGAGGTGGACAGCCATCTGGTCACCGTCGAAGTCTGCGTTGAACGCGGTACAAGCGAGAGGATGCAGCTGGATTGCCTTACCCTCGATCATCTTGGGCTGGAAAGCCTGGATACCGAGCCTGTGCAGGGTAGGTGCACGGTTAAGCAGAACGGGATGTCCCTTCATTACGTTTTCAAGGATGTCCCAGATAACGGGATCCTTGCGGTCTACAATCTTCTTTGCGCTCTTTACGGTCTTTACGATACCGCGCTCGATCAGTTTCCTGATGATGAACGGCTTGTAAAGCTCTGCCGCCATGAATTTAGGCAGACCGCACTCGTGCATGTTGAGCTCCGGACCTACGACGATAACGGAACGTGCGGAGTAGTCTACACGTTTACCGAGCAGGTTCTGGCGGAAACGTCCCTGCTTGCCTTTAAGGCTGTCTGACAGGCTCTTGAGGGCCCTGTTGGACTCGCTCTTTACGGCGCTGGACTTCTTGGAGTTGTCGAACAGTGAGTCGACTGCCTCCTGGAGCATACGTTTCTCGTTGCGAAGAATAACCTCAGGTGCCTTTATCTCTATAAGTCTCTTGAGTCGGTTGTTACGGATGATTACCCTGCGGTACAGGTCGTTGAGGTCCGATGTCGCAAAGCGGCCGCCGTCCAGCGGAACCAGGGGACGGAGATCCGGGGGAATAACCGGGATCACCTTCATGATCATCCACTCGGGACGGTTGACGTCCTTGGACTCCTCGAACCACTTGACGATAGAGAGCCTCTTGAGGATCTCTGTCTTGCGCTGCTGGGAAGTCTCCTGTGCCATTGCGATGCGAAGCTCGCGTGCAAGGGCAACTACATCGATTTCCTTCAGGAGGTCATAGATGCCCTCTGCGCCCATCTTTGCGATGAACTTGTCCGGATCGTCGTCTGCCAGGGAAGCGTTCTCCGGGATTGTGGCGAGCACGTCAAGATACTCTTCCTCTGACAGGAGGTCGAGTTTCTCAAGGCCGCTCTTTCCGGGTTTGATAACCACGTACTTCTCATAGTAGATGACAGTCTCCAGTTTCTTTGAAGGCATGCCGATGAGGGCGGAAATCTTGTTGGGAGCTGATTTGAAATACCAGATGTGTGCAACGGGCACGGTGAGGGTGATGTGACCCATCCTCTCCCTGCGCACTTTCTTCTCTGTTACCTCTACGCCGCAACGGTCGCAGACGATTCCGCGGTAGCGGATCCTCTTGTACTTGCCGCAATAGCACTCGTAATCCTTGGTAGGACCGAAGATTTTTTCACAGAAAAGACCGTCTTTCTCAGGCTTGTAAGTCCTGTAGTTCACCGTTTCCGGCTTCAGGACCTCTCCGCAGGACCTTGCGCTGATATCCTCAGGTGAGGCCAGGGAGATGCTGATTCTCTGGAAATTGCTCTTTACCTTGTTGTCTTTATTGTTGAAAGTAGGCATATTTCTTTATTCAAATCAAGTTTCAATTAGTCCAAAGTAACTTTAAGGCCCAGGCCGCGGAGCTCGTGCAGGAGCACGTTGAGTGACTCCGGAATTCCAGCAGCCGGCATAGGATCGCCCTTAACGATAGCCTCATAGGTCTTGGACCTTCCGACCACGTCATCAGACTTGACAGTAAGGATCTCCTGAAGAGCGTTTGCAGCACCGAAGGCCTCAAGTGCCCAAACCTCCATCTCTCCGAATCGCTGGCCACCGAACTGGGCTTTACCGCCAAGAGGCTGCTGTGTGATAAGGGAGTAAGGTCCGATGCTTCTTGCGTGCATCTTGTCGTCAACCATATGACCGAGCTTGATCATGTAGATGACGCCCACCGTTGCGGGCTGGTCGAACCAGTCGCCGGTGCCACCGTCGCGCAAGTGTGTCTTTCCGTAGCGGGGAACACCTGCCTTGTCGGTGTAGTCGCAAATCTCTTCAATGCTTGCACCGTCAAAGATAGGGGTGCTGAACTTGAGACCAAGCTTGGAACCGGCCCAACCGAGCACGGTCTCGTAAATCTGTCCCAGGTTCATACGTGAAGGCACGCCCAGAGGGTTCAGTACGATATCCACGGGAGTTCCGTCCTCAAGGAACGGCATGTCCTCTTCGCGGACAATCTTGGCTACGATACCCTTGTTTCCGTGACGTCCGGCCATCTTGTCACCCACGGTGATTTTTCTCTTCTTGGCGATGTAAACCTTTGCAAGCTGCATAACGCCGTTGGGGAGTTCGTCACCTATCTTGAGCTTGTCGATGAGTCTCTTGTTCCTTGCTGCCTCTTCCTTAACGGCGATGCAGTAGTTGTTGATGAGCTCCTTGACAAGAAGGTTGGTGTTTTTGTCCGACGTCCACTTGTTGGAGTTGACATTGTCGTAGTCGATAGTCTTAAGTACTTCTGCGGTGATAACCTTACCCTTGGAAAGGATTTCCACACCGTAGAGGTCGCTGATACCGGTGGTCTTCTTGCCCTCTACGAGGGTGAGAAGCTTCTCGAAGAAGGTGGCGAACAGGGCCTCCTGCTTGCGGTTGAAGTCCTCTTCCATGGCCTCTGTCTTGGCTTTCTGCTCTGCCTTGCTGCCACGGCGTCCGGTCTCTTTTGCAACCTTTGCGTAAAGAGCTGTCTTGATGATGGTTCCGCTGAGTGAAGGATTGGCCTTGAGGGAAGCGTCCTTTACATCGCCGGCTTTGTCGCCGAAGATGGCACGGAGAAGTTTCTCCTCCGGTGAAGGGTCGCTCTCTCCCTTAGGAGTAATCTTACCGATCATGATATCACCGGGCTCGATGTGTGCACCGATGCGGACGATACCGGTTTCGGGGTCGAGGTCCTTGGTTGCATCCTCGCTTACGTTCGGGATATCGGAAGTGAGCTCTTCCATTCCGCGCTTGGTCTCACGTACCTCTGTAAGATACTCGTCTACGTGGATTGAGGTCAGGATATCCCAACGTACCATCTTTTCGCTGAGAACGATGGCATCCTCGTAGTTGTAACCCTTCCAGGGCATGAAGGCAACCATGAGGTTCCTTCCGAGAGCAAGTTCTCCGTCCTGCGTAGCATAACCCTCCGTGAGTACCTGTCCGGCCTCAATCTTGTCGCCTTTGCGGACGATAGGCTTGAGGGTGATTGTGGTGCTCTGGTTGGTCCTGCGGCAGATAGGGAGGCGGTATACGGTTACCTCGGGTGAGAAGCTTACGAACTTCTCATCGTCGGTGCGGTCGTACTTGACATGAATCTCGTTGGCATCGACATAAACAACCTCACCCTTGCGTTCTGCGATAATCTGGGTGCGGGAGTCGATGCAGACGGTTTCTTCCAGACCGGTTCCTACGATAGGGGATTCAGGGCTCAGGAGCGGAACTGCCTGACGCATCATGTTCGCACCCATGAGGGCACGGTGGGCGTCGTCATGCTCCAGGAACGGGATAAGGGATGCAGCAACGGATGCCATCTGGTTAGGTGCGACGTCCATGAAGTTAACCTCTTCTTTGGTAACTACAGGGAAATCGGCCTCAAGGCGGCACTGGATCCTGTCTTCCAGGATGTTGCCGTCGTCATCCATCTTCACGTTTGCAAGGGAGACGAGCTTGTTCTCCTCTTCCTCTGCGCTCATGAAGTCCCAGCCTGAATCGCTGAGGTCTACCTTACCTTCGTTTACCTTGCGGTAAGGAGTCTCGATGAAGCCAAGGTCGTCGATCTTTGCGTAAACGCACAATGATGAGATAAGACCGATGTTCGGGCCTTCAGGTGACTCGATAGGGCAGAGCCTTCCGTAGTGGGTATAGTGTACGTCTCGTACCTCGAATCCTGCACGGTCTCTTGAAAGACCGCCGGGGCCGAGTGCGGAAAGACGTCTCTTGTGAGTAATCTCTGCAAGAGGGTTGGTCTGGTCCATGAACTGGCTCAGCTGGCTGGTTCCGAAGAAGGAATTGATAACGGAGCTGAGAGTCTTGGAATTGATAAGATCAGTGGGATTGAACTGCTCGCTGTCGCGGACGTTCATTCTCTCACGTATGGTTCTTGCCATCCTGGAGAGTCCTACGCTGAACTGGTTTGCCAGCTGCTCGCCTACGGTGCGTACGCGCCTGTTGCTAAGGTGGTCTATATCGTCCACGGTAGCCTTGGAGTTGGTGAGCTGGATGAGATACTTGATAATCTCGATGATATCGGTGTTGGTCAGAACCCTGATGTTAGGGTCGGTGGTCATTTCAAGCTTCTTGTTGAGCCTGAAGCGGCCTACGCTGCCAAGGTCGTATCTCTTCTCAGAGAAGAACAGTTTGTCGATGACGTCCCTTGCGGTGGCCTCATCCGGCGGTTCACTGTTGCGGAGCTGTTTGTAGATATAGTTGACAGCCTCTTTCTCTGTGTTGGTAGGGTCTTTCTGCAGGGTATTGAAGATGATGGCGTACTCGTTGTCGTTTGCCTCATCTTTCTGGAGAAGAATGGTTTTTACCTCTGCTTCGGACAGTTTCTGGATGGTGTCCTCATCGATGACCTCACCGCGCTCAACAACGGGCATGGTACGCTCGATGGGAATGAATTCACCGGTATCCTCGTCTACGAAGTCCTCGTTCCAGGTCTTGAGCACCTTGGCTGCAAACTTGCGGCCCATATTGGCCTTGAGGTTCTCCGGGGTAGCTTCAATTTCTTCTGCAAGACCGAAGATGTCGATGATATCCTTGTCTGCATCGTAGCCGATGGCGCGGAGCAGGGTGGTAACAGGGAGCTTCTTCTTACGGTCGATGTAAGCATACATCACGTTGTTGATATCGGTAGCAAACTCAATCCAGGAGCCCTTGAAGGGGATAATCCTTGCGGAATAGAGCTTGGTGCCGTTGGCGTGCATGCTCTGGTCGAAGAACACACCGGGTGAACGGTGGAGCTGGGATACAATGATTCTTTCGGATCCGTTGATAACGAAGGTTCCGGCAGGAGTCATGTACGGAATGTTACCGAGGTATACATCCTGTACCTTGGTGTCGAAGTCCTCGTGATCGGGATCACTGCAAGAAAGGCGGAGTTTTGCCTTCAGAGGAACATTGTAGGTAAGTCCTCTCTCAAGACACTCTTCAATCGAATACTGTGGAGGGTCGATGAAATAATCAATGAACTCCAGCTCATAGTTATTTCTCGTATCCTCAATCGGGAAAATCTCTTTGAATACCTGGTAGAGACCTTCATTCTTCCTGTTTTCAGGAGTGGTTTCCAGCTGGAAGAAGTCCTTGAACGACTTCAGCTGCACCTCCAGAAGATCCGGGTATTTCAGGATTTTTGAAGTTGCGAAATTTATTCGTTTATTGTTGGTCTTTTTTGACATAGTCTGCCTTTGAAATAGAGAAAAACTTTAAGACGACAAAAAGGTTTAGAGCCTTCTGGTGGCTCTAAACCTGTTGTTGTTCCCATCCAAGGGGGAAAGGGAGATTATTTAATCTCAACCTCTGCACCAGCCTCTTCGAGAGCAGCCTTAATCTGCTCAGCTTCAGCCTTGGATACTTTCTCTTTCAAAGTTGCGGGAGCCTGGTCGGTAAGATCCTTTGCTTCCTTAAGTCCCAGTCCGAGAGCCTCTTTCACTGCCTTAACAACAGCGAGTTTGGTCTGACCTACGGAGGTGAGAACTACGTTGAATTCGGTCTGCTCTGCGGGAGCTGCCTCTGCGGCTGCTGCGGGACCAGCTACTGCTACTGCTGCAGCTGCGGGCTCGATGCCGTACTCATCTTTGAGAACCTTTGCAAGTTCCTGAACGTCTTTTACAGTAAGGTTTACCAACTCTTCTGCAAGTGCTTT
>OMVB01000170.1 GCA_900314395.1 uncultured Prevotellaceae bacterium
ATATCAGTTCCTGCCTTTCTGAAAACTGTGCAGTCGGACCACAAAAAGTTATTTCTGATTATACACCCTCACAGCATTTTTGTCAACAGCTGATAATACTAATAAAAAACCCGGAAGCTGTTCTCAGAACTGCCTCCGGGATATTTTATCAACTTCTATTATTCAAACATGGGAGTTGAAAGATAACGCTCACCTGTATCAGGAAGAAGTGCAACAATAGTCTTGCCCTTGTTCTCAGGACGTCTTGCAAGCTGGATAGCTGCCCATACAGCAGCACCTGAGGAGATTCCTACCAGAACGCCCTCTTTTCTTGCAATTGCTCTTCCTGTAGCAAATGCATCCTCATTCTCAACAGGAATGATCTCATCGTAGATATCTGTGTTGAGTGTCTCAGGAACAAATCCTGCACCTATACCCTGGATCTTGTGAGGACCTGCTGTACCCTCTGAAAGCACCGGTGAACCCTTAGGCTCTACTGCTACTACCTTTACATCAGGCTTCTTTGACTTGAGATATGCACCTGAACCGCTGATAGTACCGCCTGTACCTACACCTGCTACGAAAATATCTACATTTCCATTGGTGTCATCCCAGATCTCAACACCTGTTGTCTTCTCATGAACAGCAGGATTTGCCGGGTTTGTAAACTGAGAAGGAATGAAGCTTCCGGGTATCTCCTGAGCAAGCTCCTGAGCCTTGTCGATAGCTCCCTTCATGCCCTTTGCACCCTCTGTGAGTACCAGCTCTGCGCCATATGCCTTCATAAGGTTGCGGCGCTCGATGCTCATGGTCTCGGGCATTGTGATTATAAGTCTGTAGCCTCTTGCAGCAGCAACTGAAGCAAGGCCTATTCCTGTATTACCGGATGTTGGCTCGATAATAACACTGCCCTCCTTGAGAAGTCCCTTTTCCTCTGCATCGTCTATCATAGCCTTAGCAATTCTGTCCTTAACGCTGCCGGCAGGATTGAAATACTCAAGCTTAGCAACGATCTTAGCGTCAAGGTCGTATTCTTTTTCGATATTAACGAGCTCGAGAAGTGGAGTTCCGCCAATAAGGTCTGTGATCTTCTGATAAATGCTCATAATTATTACTCCTTTAACAATAGATTGAAATAACCTCTATTTCCTATATGATTGGTATGATTATATTATATCAAGACGAAAGACATTTGTCAAGGCCTTTTTTTAAAAATGCAGTCCGGCTCCAGGAGATTTATTTTATACTCAGCTATAGCTTTAGCCTATAACCAAAAAGGCACTGCTGAGCAGTGCCTTTCTATCATTCATATCAGTTGCTGGACTTTCCAGTCTCGGGATGATCGTCGATCTCTGCAAACTGACCAGCGGACTTTATGCTCTGACACTCCATTGCATTGGAATCAAAGTATACCCACATAAGTACAGCTGCAAGTCCCGGATTGTTCTTACAGTTTATATAATAATCAATGGTATCGCCGGGCTTTGCTCCGACTACATCACCGTATACTACGAAGCCGTCTGAAGAGTAGTCAACTGCCTGAGGAGTTGAGCCGCCTACCTTGATAACGCCGTTAACGATCCTGTCAGGATCCACAGACTTACCCTTTATGGATGAAAGGTCTGTAACGATCGAGATAGGATAATCTCCCTCAGGGATATTCTCCTTGATCTTGAACTTGAGCTTGATGAACTGATCGTTGAAGAAGAAGTCCTCATCCTTGGAAATATCCATCCAGAGGATATAACGTCCCTCTGATTTGCTCTTATAATCTGACTGTGTATTTTCCTTTGATACAGCTGATGTTACAGGAACAAATTCTGTAACGGGCTGTCCGCCTGCTTCGGTAACTGCTTCACCGCTGGCATTTGTCACCGGTACTGACTCTGTAACAGGCTCACCGTTCTCATTAACTACTGTTACATATTCGATCTCAGGCTCGAGAGATGTATCTACATCCTCAGGGTCCATTCCGCTGAGGTTCATTCCATTATCAGCAGAAACTCCGCCGTCGCCTACTTCACCTGACTGTACAGGCCAGATAACGGGATGTCCGTCTTCGTTGGTGATAGCTTCTATCGGAACATCACTGATATCGTCTTCAGAAACGCTTGAATCTGAAGAACCGGATTCAGCAGAGTAATTCTTTTCAGAGCTGGAGCTGCTCTTGCTTGAACAGCCTGCAACAGAAGTAAATCCTATGCAGGTGAGGAGAGATAATGAAATTAATCTTTTCTTTAATGTATTCATTTTTATTTTCCTTTCATGTTTCGGAGCAGTGCCTCTCCGCTTTCTTATACATATTATACACAAGGGGCAGAAATTTGTCAAGCGGCATTGAGAAGTCTAATCAATTATTTAGAAAAGTGACACCCAGTTGTCATTAATATTTCACACTGTTTTCACTTTTTAATATTTCCGCCGCAGGCACCTCAGGCTCTCGTTCATACACCTGTTTTTTCTTCCCTTTCAAGCAGAAACATCCGTCCGCTGTAGGGCGGTATATTCATATCGATATGGCTGCCGCTGTAGTGATAGTCAGTGGCGCCGTCGGGAGTTGTCCCGCTGTATATCTGGTCATCAGAATCAACAAGCAGAGTCAGTTTATAGCCTTCCCCTACATTCACCGAGTAATCAAACTGATACCAGTCAGAAAAGTTCATGACCGCAAGGATATCTCCGTCAGCACTTTTCCTTCTTATAGCGTACACACAGCGGTCTGCCGAATTGCAGTCCTCCCACTTGAAATTTGTGGGGTCATAGTCATAATGCAGGGCTGTATGCTCAAGATATATGTGATTGAGAGTCCTGATATATTCACGGAATGAGTCGTGAAGCGGATATTTCAGCATATTCCAGTCCTGCTCACGCTTTTCATCCCATTCCCGGAGCTGAGCCAGTTCATTGCCCATGAAGTTCAGCTTCTTGCCGGGATGTGCTATCATATACATATACAGAGCTCTTGCCTGCGGAAATTTATCTTGGTACTGTCCGTTCATTTTCTGTGAGATAGTCGCCTTGCCATGGACTACCTCATCATGCGAGAGCGGAAGTATGAATTTCTCATTGTAAAAATACAGCATGGAAAATGTCAGCTTATGGTAATCTCTGGTGCGGTACATTGGGGCACTCTGAAAATATTCAAGAGTGTCATGCATCCAGCCCAGGTCCCATTTATAATCGAAGCCCAGTCCGCCGTCAAATACCGGCGCTGTTACCTTAGGATAAGAGGACGAATCCTCTGCTGCGATAACTGCTGAGGGATGTCTTGCTTTCAGTCCGCAGTTCATGGATTTCAGGAACTCTATAGCCGTGCGGTTCTCTCCACGATACTCCTGACCGTTCCAGTATATCATATTCCTTATAGCGTCCATACGAAGGCCGTCAAAGTGGTATACGCTCAGCCAGTAGTTCGCTGCTGACTGTATGAATGAGCGCACCTCTCCCTTTGAATGCATAAAATTAAGACTTCCCCACTCATTATAGGCCGCCTCATCATCGGGGAATTCGTATAAACGGGTGCCGTCGTACTCATTAAGTGCATAGTGGTCTACCGCAAAATGCACAGGAACAAAATCCACTATTACTCCGATGCCTTTTTTATGGCATATATCTACGAATTCCATGAGCTGACGGGGTGTTCCGTAGCGTGATGTGGGAGCAAAGAATCCGGTGCTCTGATAGCCCCACGATTCATCGCAGGGATGTTCGCTCAAAGGCATAAGCTCTATGAAGTTATAGCCGAATTTAACAGCATATTCAGCCAGCTCCTCAGCTATCTCTGAATAGGAGTACCAGCCCTCCTCAGCAATTATCTCCTCCGGAGAATACAGGGAGATATCCTCTTTGCCTGAACTGACCGGAGCTTTCCTCCGCCATGAGCCAAGATGCACCTCATATATGTTCATCGGCTTATCACGGCAGTCAGTGCGGCGTGACATCCAGTCACTGTCTGTGAAGCGGAAGCCCTCTATGCTGCGGATAACTGAACAGGTGCCGGGACGCACCTCCATACCGAATCCATAGGGATCGCAGTGGTCTATGAAATTGCCCTTGCGGTCGTAGATACGATATTTGTACCTCATCCCCTCCTTGGCCTCCGGTATATACAGCTCGTAAAAATTCCCGTCTGCCACAGGAGCCATGTCCTGATCCTTCCAGCCATTAAAATCACCCACAACAGCTGCTTTTGAGGCATTCGGAGCATATGTGCGGAACACCGTACCCTCTCCGGAGAGATGAGCACCAAGATATTCATAGGCCTCAAAGACCTCACCCTTGTAAAAACCGTAAATGTCCATACTGACCTCCTTCTATCACCGGTCGCAAAAACCTGATTGACACGGGTCTGTTTTCTTATTATAATAATATTATATT
>OMVB01000165.1 GCA_900314395.1 uncultured Prevotellaceae bacterium
CATCAAATACTGGACGTGCCCGGATTGCCGCGGCACCGGACGTGTAGACGACTGACGTCCACTTTGTCCACCAGTGGACAAAGTGTGTGAGGATGAGTGAAACAAGAAAACCCGCCCGAATGTGCTCAGTAGCATATCGGCCTTCGGGATAATTGCCAAAACTCGTTCCATGTGTTCCACCTGTTCCATTCCCCTTGTGGAACGGAACAAGAATTATCGCCTATTGATTTATCGGCTGCAGATCAGTCGCACGTACAGGTCATCGCCAAGGTCGGGGTCAGTGGCAAAATGCACGTGGTATTCGGGCTTATGCGGCGTCGAGTGGCCAACGGGATGTCCTTCCTCGTCCAGAATCAGGCCTGTACGCGGGTAAATGGCGGTGCAAAGAGAATGCATTTCAAGGAACGTGACTCCGTGTTCTTCTCCGGAAGAGATTACCATATCCGTACGTTTATATTGAGTCAGGTCTTCGTTGAAGTATCTGACGAAATTATCGACAATGTACTGCGCCCTGGTCTCTTTGCTCGTTGCCCTGGAGTAGAATTCAAAGACACGGAGTTCCTTTGTGCCAAAGAGGTATTTGTAGTCCGCGTAGTCGGAATCCCAGCTGGTGGCCACAATACTATCTATCAGCCTTTGGATTTTCCCCATACGCTTATACTTTTCTATCTGGCGGTCCTGCCGGGCGTCCCGCATCCGCTTTGCCCTGTTGCGATGTGCTTCGCGAGCGTGATATATATCCCAGTCGTCCAGCGACAGGGAGCAACGGAGTTCCCAGTCGGTGGGATTCTTCTTGGGCTTGATGTGGGCATAGTTGCAGAACTGATGATACCCCAGCAAAGAAGCCTTGCGCTCGTATTTGTTTTTGATTTCATGGCTTCTATACCCTTCGTGCTCTGGCGTGAATCCGAAGAACGTGATATGCCAAAGGATCTGTGCCAGGGCTCGAATCTCGGTAATATCGGCCTCGATGACCACTTCTTTCGCCAGGGATGACTCCCAGAGGTCACCTTCGCAGTTAGATGCGTGCAGGTAACATTCGATTTCGGTGCCGTCTTCCTCGGTCTCCACCTCTAAACTGACAACAATCTGCTCTCCCTGGGCATCTCCCGGGGCCATACGGCGTAGAGTGTCGAAGGCCTCTTTGAAGGCGTAAAGGTTGTCCATGATGGGCTCGTCAACGGTAAGGAGGTCCGGCACTACGGTGTCGAATTCATATTTGAGAAGCAGTTCTTTGAGTGTCATTCTTGGTAAGGATTATCGATTTTGTGTTTCAGGGCTTCCAGATAGCGGTCTACGTCTGAGATGCCGACTTTGGCAAGGACTTCATCGGCACTTTCCTCAAAGTAGTCCCGGCAGCGCTGCAGGAGTGCGGTTTCCAGCGGAAGACCTTCCGGGCGTGCTGCCGCTTCCTTCAAAAGAACTTCCTTGAAGCGTGGGAGGTCATACTTGTCCCACCACCAGAGCCGGTTCTTTTCCTGGTCGGAGAACTGCTGGACGGTAAGCTTGACTTCAATGGAGAAATCGTTGATACGCAGAACGTCCGGTATTGACCAGTTCATGTGGGTGCATAACGCGTGGAGAGCGTAGCAGATCTTGATATGCGCCAATTTGGGATGCCGTAGTGGACCTTCGGCCCAGGAATCCTCGTCATCCATAATATTTTCGCATTCCAGCTCCGCGTCCGTGGCCGACGGAGTTTTGTCCTTCAAGCGAGTCCAGTCACAACTGACATCGGCCATGCCGGACTTATGCTTCTCCGTTTCTTGAAGAATGGCCGCCATACGGATGAAGTCGGAGCCATAATAGTCGTCATCCTCCAGACGCAGCACCGAATACGGGATGTCGAACCGCGGAGCGAGCTTGCCCTCCAGCTCATAGTCATCGTCCATTTCGTCCTTCTTCATCACCATCAGCGCACGCATCATGTCGGCCGTGCGGTGATATGTCCGGTTGGTCATCTCCAGCAGCATGCCGTTGATTTTCTCCAGCCTGGCTACCTCGGCCGACGTGCAGTGTATTTCGAATAGGAGATTAAGGATGAAACTGCGGTCCAGCATCATTTCCTCGACCGCCTCGACCTTCGCATCGTCCCGGCACCAGTCCAGGAACGGGCTATAGTGCTTGTAATCGATGGGGTCGCCGGTAATGTCAAGAATCTTCTTCTCGAGCCTGATGAGTTCGTATTTGAGCTGGACCTCGTTCATCGAACGATAGTCGGGCTCTTCTGTGTTCTGTTTCATGCCGCGAAGTTACGGCACGAAGATGCCAAAGAGTGGCAGAATACAGACAATAGACTACATCTCTTAATCTATTGTACTTCTGGTCTTCTGTTGACGAAAACTCTTAGGGTAGAACGTCTCGCCAGAGAAGAGAACATCAAGCAATTCCTCCTGTGAGAAATGCAGCCCTGATATACTCTCTTCCAGGAATTCAATTATATGCTTCCCCCTATCAAGAATTGAGTACTGATCCCATTTTTCATATTCTGAAACCTGCAATTCGCTGAAATAGCCAGTTGCATACCTTGCCTTCTTGTCTTCCCAAGTGTCATTCTGAAGCTCTGAATTCTTGGCTCCCTTGATAATTGTGAGGTTACCGATTGAATTAACCAGGATGACAAAGGCTCTCCACTTGGAATCTTCCACTATTCCTTCCCGGTAATCCTCCATCTCTTTGGCCCAATATGTCTCCCAGGTCTGCGGCATGATATGCTCAATACTGACATCGTAGAAATCGTCCCAACTCACCCTGCTGGAATACTCGTTGTAGACTCTGTCTTTCAAATAGTTCTCATAGGAGAACAACAAATACTTCAGGCCGCCCCAACGATGATATCCCTTAGCCCCGTTTGTGTAGCCAAACAACCATCTGAATCCGGCAATAACAGCCTGCTGGTCACACGGCCGCTGGAGACGCTCCCGTAAATCATCGGCCACTCTCGAGAGATTTGCAGGATCCTCGTAAATATCCCTAGCAAAATTGGCGATATCCCAATTGCTTATGACGTTCAGACCAGGGATGCTGCTCCTGAACAGTGCTTTTTCCATAAGTGTCAAGCATTCCTGGATCTCCGCTTCATACTGTATCTTTGCGTTGTTCAGTGTCGCCAGGAAGATTTTCACCTCTTTCGTTCCATTCATGAGAGTGATTCTCTTAACCAATTCCGACGTGGGATTATTGATTTCGTACCAATCTCTTGAGAACTCCGACAATTTGACTATAAAGCTGTCAATCTTCTTATAGTCAACAGCCTCCTCGTTTTCGGATGATTCTGAAGCCTCTTTCTTATACTGCGAAGCGCGGTTACAGAACATCTCAAACACCTTTTTTTCTGCCTGCTGCTCAGAGAATGTAGAACCTTCAGGCTTTCTGTATAAGGAGAGGAAAGCTGAAAGGAAAACGTCTTCATCAAGGATTGCATATGGATTCCGAGCCAAATCCGTGTAGATCTTTGACCAGGCGGAATTAATGTTCCTATGAAGGACGAGAACCTCGGCTCTATCAGGGAATCTGTTGCAGAGATAAACAAGCCGATTCTTCAGTTTTTCCAAGGTTGTCAATGGCTTTCCTCTGTTATTCATCGTCTCGAACACTGCCTGAACATCCAGATCCTTTTCAATCTTTCTCTCATCAAAAATGAGGGCGGTTTGGAGTTTCCGGTACAATTCTTCAAGAGCTTCTACTCCTCCAGTCTCAAGTAAGGCCTTGATTTTTTCACTGAAGAAGTCTTTCGCGAAAAGGAGATTACGGGTATATACGTTATCGAAATCCGGCGGCAGAATGGCAGAAGAATCACCGAAAATCTTATTGATGAGAAACGCCCGATTATTCTCATCGTATAGGAACTTGTAGCACTTCAGTAAACCGTTCTTATGCGTGAAGCAGATAAACTTCTTATACAAATCTTCACGGGTATCCTGGCCCAGCCCTTCTTCCGGAGCAAGAGCAATCAATTCATTCATCAGCAATACTATGCTGGTCAATCGTTGTTGGCCATCGACGACACTGTAAAAGTCAAATTCCCCGTCCATCCACCTCTCTGTTTCGGGAATCTCTGAAGAAGGCATCGCCTTGAGGAAGATAGTTCCTGTGTAATGGTTGATATACTTCCCGTCGGCCCCTCGTGTGATGTCTGTGATATCATCCCATAGTTCATTCAATTGGCGCTCACCCCAGGAGTACCCTCTTTGATAATTCGGGATACGGAACATCTTGTCCCTGAAAAGATTGATAAGGTTGACTGTTTCTGCCATTGCTGTCGTGTTTTATTGCATTTTATGGGTGCAAAGAAAGGTAATTAGTCCGCCAAAATATGGCATGATTGGTTATCTACATACAAACCTTAGATTTGCAGCGTAGTTCTCTGCATCCAGGTTTGTACGACAAAAATAGTAAATTTATGCCGATATTGAAAGTTTAACTAAAGGACAATGGAGCCGGGCGGTTCTCGATTACTACAAATATAACGTTTTTTGCTGGGCTTTCGACAATTAAAGTAATATCCGCCGCTGGGCTGCCAAGGTTTGGCAGGAAAAATGCTTAAATTTGTAATCGTAAACAATAGAACCCATGGAACAGAATCATAAACCCGCAAAAGAACAGTTTGATGACAATAGCATCAAGACACTTGAATGGAACGAGCATATACAAAGGCGGCCAGAGATGTACATTGGCCAGCTTGGCGAGGGCTTCGACCCGAAGGACGGCATCTACGCTATGTTGGACGGCGTTCTTGTCATGGCGGTGGATGAGTTCCAAATGGGATTCGGCAAAGGTTTTTCTGTCGAGGTTAAGAATGACTATGCCGTTGTCAGGGATTATGGCAGAGGGATTCCGTTGGAGTCCGTTGTATCTGCCACAAGCGGCATTTCCGTTGGGATTGGAGCCAATCCGAAGGAAGTTACCGTTCACCCCGTTAAAGTGACCAACGCTCTCTCCATCGACTTCTATGTGGCATCTTATCGTGACGGGGAATGTTCCTGGGCGAAGTATTCCAAGGGAAATCTTCTCGAGAAAGGGATAGAGAAAACGACCGAAGATAACGGCACCTACATCAAGTTCGTGCCAGATCCGGAGGTGTTTGCTGATTATGCTTTCAGGGAAGGGATTGTTAAAGAGATTCTTCATAGTATTGCTCGTCAAAACAAAGGGCTGTCCATATCTTTGAACGGAACTATCGTCCCAGATTCCTTCTGAGTTCCTCAAAATAAGACACATTGAGAAAGGTGGTGCCGCCAAGCATCGCCTTTCTTTGTAGGCCTTCCTCATGAACGTGGCCGAAGATGTGGTACTTCGGGCGTGCGCTGGCAACGGAGAGAAAGAGCTGCTTGCAACCCAGATCTCGGTCCAGATAGGAGTATGCCGGCCCGTGAGTAATGAGGAAGTCAACGTCTTCAGGAATGGCAAGCTTCGTCTTCAGGTAAGGCCTTGCCGGCACACTGTAGAATTTGATGCCGTCGTACTCGATGCCTTCGTTCTCCAAATAGACAACCCCATCAGGAATCAGGCTATTGGCTCTGTCTGCATTGGCATTGAATATCCGGTCGTGATTCCCGGG
>OMVB01000164.1 GCA_900314395.1 uncultured Prevotellaceae bacterium
AATAGGCACTACCTCCTGAGAGTAGCGCGTCTACCAATTTCGCCACTCGCGCTCAGAATGGATTGCAAAGATAGGTGATATTTTCGAAAAAACAATACTACAACTCAATTTTTATCGGAAATATCTGGCTCCACGCATTCCCTCTGAGCTGAATCCGGCTCCTCACAAAATCCACCTTAATACTTATATCCTGAAGCGACGCTTCCTCCCAGTCATAGCCGGCTTCCGCCATGTACTCCCCTATGGCAAAACTCCTTGTGACCTGTCCGCTGCGCACATCAAGCATCAATGAACTGTCTCCCTGGCGCGGCACCCGCACAACACCGCCGGAGGCCACCGGCGTACGGAACCGCCCGCTGACAAGCGCCCCGTCCAGTTCCTGGCCGCACCAGTCGCCGCTAATACTCATATCCGGCTCAGAAAACTGTGACACCACGGAAACCTCCAAACGGCAGAATTCCTTCTCCAGTACTGCCTGTACCTCTACCTTTTCCCCGCTCACATGCACCATTTCCCGGTGCACGTAGAGCTCCGGGCACTGCTGTCCTTCCGGAACCAGCAGCCCGCCTTCCTCAAATCTCCCGGTAGATACCAGCAGTATGAAAGGGTCGCGGCACACGGGGTAGCCCGCCACGGACGGCACATCCTGCAGTACCACGGTATGCGTAACCCTTTCACCTTCCGGATTCACCAGGGAAACGCAGACTTCTCCGTCTCCGGGCGGCAGGTTAATCTTAAGAACGGCAGGACAAAGCCCTCTGTCCTCCTTGACAGTACAACCGGGGGAAAGCATATTGTTAAAAGCTATAATGAAAAGTAGATAGAGAGCCCGCCTTGCCATGGTTAAAATATTATGCTGAGAGCTATTATTACATCCTCCGGTGACAGGAACGCCTTTGCTCCACGATCCACTGTTATCCCGCATGTCGGGCAGTCGTACACCTTATACCTGTCATATCCTCCCCAGAAGCCCAACCCGAACTCCACATTCAACCACGGCGTAAGCATATAAGAATACCCCGCCGCAAACGCCGCTCCTATCCTGTCACCCTCGGATGTATCGTTGTTTCCTTTCTTTGAAAAATTATATTCCTGATATTGGGCCGCTCCGGACATCCACCATCCGGAATAGACGTGCCACAGCCAGTACCTGGCGCCAAGAGTCAGCATCCGCTGCTTCTTGCGGACAGCGCCGGACTCCGTGCCGTCATCGGGGAAGGAAAAAGGGTTGTACCTTATTCCAGCGTTCATACTCCAATGCTTGGAAACCGACCGCGATGCCGTTGCATTCAGCGTACCCCTGTCCGCCAGTCCCGCAACATTGGAAGAAACCGCCCAGTTCTGTGACAAGCCCGCTGCCGATGCCATCAAAGCCAGCACTGCCGACAATATAATTCTATTTGCCATATCTTTCAAAAACTTGGTTTATGATGTCTGACTTATCTGAATAAGTCGACAACAGTTTAGCTCTAAGTGTCTTTATATCAGTCACATCCGACGTAAGAACCTTGCAAATCTTTTCCTTGCCTATACCCCGTTCGTCAAGGTAAGTGAATATCTGCGGATGGAACCAGAAGTTTGAACCTGCCACCGGCATTTCCCCGCCATAACGCTCATTATAAAGTTTGTTCTGCATGTAATAAGCCCACATTTCTCCTACCTCGCAGTAACCGCAATCAGTATCGCCTTCCGCTCCGTAAGCCTCCCGTCCGTGCAGGACAAACGACTTGATGACAAACTTTGCGTACTTGTCCCAATACTTTGTCCCAACCTTGCTGAAGTGACTAGCGTGCGCCATCTCATGGATGGTTTCGGCGTAAATGTCGGCAAAAGACTCCGCTCCCTTTGTCCCTATGGTCAGGTCCGGAAGAAAAACCTTCAGCAGATCCGCAAAAGTCCCAAGGTACTTCCCTATTATCGTATTGTCTATCAAAGCACCGTGTTTGAGCATGCACGCGCTTGAAGAGTTCAGCCCCCTGAAAAGCCATATCCGCAGAGAGCCGGGAGGCGGAGTCACCCCGTCTTCTTTTTCCTTGCACATTGTTATGTAATCATATGCTGCACAAGTGATTACGCTCCTGCAAAAGAGTTTGTTGTTGGAGTTTTTGTCGATCGTAAAGTCCAGTCCGCTGTTTGGTCCCTTGCCCAATGTAGACATGGACGCAGGCACAAGAATAAGGTTGAAGCCAATTGCAAAGCCGGCCTTGTTCTTGAACATAATCCTGTACCGCGGCCTGGAATAGAAGGTCTTGCTTATTTTATAGTAGCCATCCCTGTCTGTATACGCGCTCGAGAATTTTACAAAGACGTTGCAGACGACCTTGACTCCGGGCAGGCCGAACGGCTTGCCCCCGTTGGCTTTGTCGTCGATGATGGTTATCCTCCCTTGCGGCTTGCCTGCCGACTTTGTTTCAGGTGTCGATATCATGGCTTCATTCCCCGTCAGCCGGAAGGACTCCATCTCCACGGCCTGCCAGTCTATTTCATTGTCGGCAGCCCTGGTGGCAGGATCGTTCTCCGATATGTAGCAATAGTCAAGGATCTCATATTTGATATTCCTAGGGAAGATAAAGTCTTCCGGCACAACGCAATACTGCCAGGTGATTTCATCGTCCTTCAGATCAGGGTCATGATAATAGTCGCCGTCCTTGACTATTGCGTAGTCCATAGGATGATCCAGGAACTCCACCCCCATCTCCTGCAAGGCTGCCATCTGGTCGTCGTCGGCAGGGAGGAACCGGGCGTAAATATCTGTAGGTGAAATATTTATCCTGGTTGCCTTGGTAGGATAGAGGGACTGGAGCGCCTTGGTCATATTGGTTACAGAATACGGATCTTCCAGCTTCTCTCCCAGGACTATCATTTCATGGGAGATATGTGCGGCATCCGTTTCATCGGATTTGTAAGGGTCAATCTCGATGGTCTTGTCGCATCCGGCGAGCACTGCGCTGGCCAGAGAGGCAATTAAGGGATATAACAAATACTTTTTCATAACACTCTGGTTTTAATTCCGCCACAAAAGTATTTGCTAAAAAGCGTTTACAAAAAAATGTAAACGTTTATTTTAAAAACAGCCTTGTCTTGCTATTCAGAAGCCGATTTTTTAAATTTGCAAAACGCTTTTTGACATCAAGTTTTTTTGAAATCGCGGTTTCGGAAACGTCAAATAGCTAATAGTCAGATATTTGCAAAACAAAAAACGTTTGGAGTAATGAAGAGATTTTTGATATTCGCTGCCGTTTTAACCGGATTTTGCAGCATCGGGACGGCCCAGACCTATGAAGAAGCCATAGCGGCAAACAGGGACCTTGCGGCTTACGCCTTTGTAACTTACAGGCCGGAGATTTCTGCCGATACACCTGCGCCAAAGGGCTATGAGCCCGTTTATATGTCCCATTACGGACGCCACGGGTCCAGGTATCACACCGGGGATTCTTTCTTCAGGGCAGGTGCCGCCGGACTGCAGGCTGCAAAGGAGGCCGGAATACTCAGCAAGACAGGAGAGCAACTGCTTACGGACTTCATGGCGGTTAAAGAGGCCCATGACGGAATGCTTGGCCAGCTTTCTCCCCTGGGCGCAAGGGAACACAGGGGCATTGCCTCCCGTCTTTACGACCGCAACAAGGCCCTTTTCAATTCCAAGACAAGGAATTTTATCCGCTGCATAAGCAGCCCCATCCAGCGCTGCATCATCAGCATGACCAACTTTACCACGTCGCTTAACGACAAGAATCCGGCTCTCGATTTCTCTTACGACACCGGGGACAAATACTTCCGCTACATCTGTAAAGAGTTCACAGACAAGGAGTTAAAAGATAAATATTTATTTATCGCCGATTCTCTTTCAAACGCCATCTGCACCTACGATAAACTATTTGCTTCCGTTTTCACGGACCAGGCCAAGGCCCGCGAACTTATTGCAGACCCGCAGAGTTTTATCCGCTCCATTTATATGACCGGATGCATAGCCCCCTGCCTTGACTTCCTGAACGTGGATATCTTCGGTTATTTTGACATCGACGAGCTCACCCGCCAGAGCATCGCCCTTAACAACCGCTTCCTTGGAGGACACGGCCCCAGCAAAGAGATTGGCCTTGAGCGCGGCCGCACCGCCCGCAGCCTTGCCAGGGATTTCATCACCAAGGCCGATGAAGCATTGGCACCCAACAGCAACCTGTGCGCAGATTTGCGCTTCGGCCACGATACCGGTATCGTTCCGCTGCTGACGTTCCTTGGCGTAGAGGGTTATGACAAGCCCGTGCCAATCGCATCGGCCCAGGAAGGCTGGCGATGCTACGAGCGCGTCTGCATGGCCACCAACTTCCAGATGATTTTCTTCCGCGGCAAGGACGGCGACTTCCTTGTGAAGATGCTCTGCAACGAAAAAGAGGTGACTATTCCCGCCCTCCCCACCAAGACAGGGCCTTTCTACGACTGGTCCACCCTCAGAGAATACATTCTTTCCCTGTAAAAAAGTATTAGAAGAAAAAAGTAATAGAAATAAAACATATAGAATAATATAATTAGAGAACTGAAAAGCCATGGACCCTTATTTTTTGGTTTTTCAGTTCTCTAATTTATTATTCCAGTCTAAATAGACTAGTTAAAGAAGCAATAAACTTTTAGAAAATTGCTACAATCTTTTTCTACTCTAGAAAATAGATACTGTCTTCTTTTCGATAGCAGAGAGGAGATTGTTGGCCAAACGGCTTACGCCAAAGCGGAACAGGTCCTTGTTAAGCCAATCCCTGCCAAGGATAGAATTGACGATAGTATAGTAGCAAACAGCCTCCCGTGCAGTGGAAACGCCGCCGGCAGGCTTGAAACCTACCTTCTTGCCAGTCTTCTCAAAGAAAGCCTTGATGCACTCGCACATTACATATGCAGCCATCGGGGTGGCATTAACCTCAACCTTGCCGGTAGAAGTCTTGATAAAGTCGGCACCTTCCTCCATAGCAAGGAAAGAAGCATCGGCAATAAGTTCGGGGCTCACAAGGAGACCTGTCTCAAGAATCACCTTAAGGGTAATCTTGCGGCCGGCACCGGCTTTGTCAACAGTCTCGCGGATAGCACGGAGTTCAGCCCTTACAGCGTCGTAGTCACCGGCAAGGAATGTGCTAAGAGGCAGCACGATATCAATCTCATCGGCACCATCCTTAACGGCCAGCTCGCACTCAAGGAGCTTGACGGGAAGGAAGCTCTGGGATGAAGGGAAGCATGCGGAAACGCAGGTAGCGTGAAGTTCCGGGGTGTCCCTGACAGTTGAAACAACCTTTGCAAAATTAGGGTAAACGCAAACGGATGCGGGCAACGGATAATCCGGATAATCCTTCCTGTAAGCATTGACTTTGCGGACAAGCTTCTCTACACCTTCTGCGGTGTCATTGGTACGCAAAGTGGTAAGGTCCATCATAGAGAAGCAGCTCTTGAGTACTTCCGGGGTTGCAACCTCCTCCAGGCGGGAAGAAATCATCTGTAAATTCTTGTCGATTGCATCCTTATCAGGAGCATAACCGTACTTGAGAAAAAGTTGTGCCATAGTGTATTTAATTAATGTTTATCCTTTTATCTGAACAGTAAATCCTTCGTCGATAAGCGGCTTCACGAGGGAACGCATCTCCTCCTCCGTGAACTTCTTAAGGCCGCTTGCGGGAGTCTCCCGCGCAATTGTGTAAACCATAACCTCCCTGGGGCGCAAGTCCCGCACGATATCCATCCAGGCGTCAAGCTGCTCCGGAGCGGAAGAATCAAAGCCAGGCGCCTTCAGAAACATGGTCTGCAAGACAAAATCTCCGTTGAACTGCTTCAGGTTGCGAACCACTTCCTGCACGCTGTAACGCCCCTGCGGCTGGTTGATTACGCGAACGAGTCCGTCCGTGGCGGCATCCAGCTTAAGAATAGGGTTATCCACCTTTTTAAGGGCATCTACAACCGATTTCTTATGCAGCATCGTCGCATTTGAAAGAACCGACACCTTTGCCTGCGGATAATAAGTGTCCCTGAGCCTGAGTGTTATGTCGATGATTTCCGGGAAGTCCGGGTTAAGGGTGGGTTCCCCGTCGCCGGAGAATGTGATGGAGTCGATGGGAGTACCCGCCTCCTTGCAAGCTGCCAGCTTGGCCTCCAGGGCCGATTCAAGCTCTGCGGCGGAAGGAAGATGAGTGTCCCCCAGGCCGTCTTTGTTCCACCCGCACTCGCAGTAAATGCAGTCGAAGTTGCATATCTTGCCTTTTTCCGGGAGAAGGTTTATTCCCAGGGATCTGCCGAGCCTTCTGCTGAAGATAGGGCCAAAGACTATTTCTTCCCTCATCATAGCTTAAATAATTCTGTATGAGGCGGATGAGCTTGTAAGGCGGCCATCTGCCGATATATGGTCTATAAGTACAAGTCCGGGCTTTTTACCCTTGCCGATGCTGCCAAGGACCTCTTCCTTTCCAAGGAAGCGGGCGCCGTTAAGGCAGGCCCACTCAAGCAGCTCTGCGAGAGGGATGTCCGGGAAATTCTCCTGCAGGCAGAATAGCTCCGATACTATGTCCAGGCTTTCGTTGCTGGACAGCGAGTCTGTGCCAACGGTAAGCGGCAGGTCGCTGCGACGGAGCATTTCCACGGGTGGGAGAGCATCGTGGATATAAATGTTGGACCTGGGGCAAAGTGCGATGAATGCACCCGGGAGCGCTTTTTTGACAAGCTCCGTTCCTGCCTCTGTCATGCAGACTTCATGAACCAGCAGGACATGTTCCTTTACGGGGAGCGGCCTTACGGCAGCGAGCCTGTCTACGAAGTACTCCAGTGAAGTCCCGCCTGTTACAGGCGGAGTGCTCATTCCGGCGGCCTTGCGATTGTCCCAGAGGCGTCCGCTGCCCTTCCCTATCATTTCCTCTTCTTCCGGGGTTTCCTCACTGTGGAAGGAAAGGTAGCCGGATTCAAGGCCGGCCGCCGATGCGGCCTCTACAAGCTGCGGGCTCATAGTGTAGCAGGCATGCGGCGTGGGCGCGGCGTCAAGACCGCAGTCCCGGGCCTTCTTCTGAAGGGCCCTGACGCTGTCCATGACCGCGCCGCAATCCCCGGGCTCCGTGCCGAACACCTCCAGGAAGGTCCTGGTGTACATCGGCGATGCAGCCTTGGCGGCGAAAGAATCATCGCAGTTGCTTATATCGGCCATGGCGGAAACTCCGCTGTGCCACATCAGGTCCATCTCCCGGCTGATGTCAAGCAGGCGCTCCTCCAGAGGGGCGACGTCCCGCAGTGCATTTATCTGGTCAATGAAACCGGCCATGCCAGTGCCGCGCTTGAACAGTCCCTTCATGTAAGAGAGCTCTACGTGGCAGTGAGTGTTCACGAATCCCGGCACAACGGCCCCGTCCAGCACCTCTGCATCGGAGGGAATGGAATCAGCAAAACCGGCATCCAGGACAGTCCCGTCTTCCGGGTCGTAATCCACGAATCCGGGGCTCACGGGCTCACCCGTAAGCGTATATAAGTACTTGCAATATAATCTCTTAGCGCAGGTCATCGGTATTAAGGTCTTCTGTCTTAAGGGTATCGGCAAAAACATCAATGGCGCGGAAACGGTAGACGTTCACAGTCGAGTCAAGGGTAAGTTCCAGCCTGGTCACATAAAAATCAGGCTCAGGGAGGGCGACGAAGTCCGCCCTGCGATAAGGCAAAGCCTCCCGCGCGCGGATAATACTGTCTCTTTTGTATTCCTGCTTTTCCAGATCCTCTATCTCCTTCTTGTCCTTCTGGAGCAGTGCGACAACAGCCTCATAGACCGTGGCAAACTCCTTGGGATGGTCTGTGTAATAGTCCACGGAAGCGCGGAAGTCGTCCTCCGAGTATCCGTAGCCGGCGATGATGGGACGGTAGACATAGGAAGTATCGGCCTTTCTGGCACGTACGGATGCATCCTTAATCCACTCGTCCGCCATATAAAGGTCCTTGTAAATGCGCACAAAGTCATCCTTGGGAATGACGCGTGCCCTGTTGCAGGCAACCGCCGCAACAACAAGCATGCAAGCCATGGCAAGGTATGACGCAAAACGGCGCATCGGCGGTCCTATCTTAGAATTGCACCGAATTCGTTCTGGAAGACGGCCAGCAGCTTGCCGGTAATCTTCTCTATTTCTGCATCGGTAAGGGTCTTCTCAAGGTCCTGGAATACAAAACCAAGTGCGTACTGCTTCTTGCCCTCCGGGATCTTGTCACCGCGGTAAACGTCAAAGAGGCGTACCTGTTTCAGGAGCTTCTTGGCCCCGCGGAAGGCGGCTTTGCGCACGGATGCATAGTCTACGTTTTCATCGAACAGCAGGGCAAGGTCACGGCGAACCTCAGGGAACTTGGGCAGCTCTGAGAACTTAACCTTGACGCGCTTTACAAGCTCGAAGAGAACGGGCCATGAAATCTCTGCCACGAAAACGGGCTGTTTGACATCGAACCGGCGGGCGTATGCGGGATTAACCGTACCCATGACGGCAAGCTGCTTGCGTGAGCCGGGAAGCAGATAGGTAAGCCCTTCTGCAAACACGTCTGCCGGAGCGGCCTCGGTCTCAAGTGTATATGCATCAACACCATAGCGGGCAAGCAGGAGCTCAAGGTAACCCTTCAGCTGGAAGTAATTGCCCTTGCGGGCCTCGCTGTTCCAGACCTTCTCTGAAGGGCCTGTCATCATAAGGCAGAAGCAAGGATGCTCCTCGTATGCCTCCAGAAGGGTTTTGTCGCCCTCCGGGTTAACCTGGTATACAGAGCCGTACTCAAAGGTACGCAGTGTGTTAACCTGACGGTTGATATTGTATGCTGCAACCTCCAAAGCATTGGGAATCAGCGACTGGCGCATAACGGCAAGGTCAGAGGAAAGAGGATTGACGATGGTAACGCACTTTTCCTCCGGGAATGTCTGGAGTCCCTTGTAGTAGCTGCCCTTTGTAAGGGAGTTGTTCATAATCTCCGCAAAGCCGTTGGCTGCCAGGAAGTTGGAGATATAGTTGCGCACTGCCTCCGGGTCCGGTGAAGGAGAAGGCATAATAGAAGCATGCATTTCCTTGGGCAGTTCTATATTGTTATAACCGTAGATTCGGAGAATCTCCTCAACTACGTCGCACTCCCTGTAAACATCGATCATATATGTAGGAGCGGCAACTACGGCACCTGTAGCAGTCTTCTTAACGAATTCATACTGAAGAGCTTCCAGGATCTTTTCAATTGTCTCTGCCCCGATCTTTTTGCCGATGAAGTTCTGGATTCTTTCATAATCCAGTTCGATTTCCTTTTTGCCGATGGGCTTGGGATAGCAGTCCACCTGGGGCGCCACGACCTCTCCTCCGGCGACTTCCGCGATGAGGGCTGCGGCCCTGCGGCCCGCGAAAGCGGCCACTGAAGGGTCCGCTCCCCTTTCATAGCGGAAGGAAGCGTCGGTCTGGAGACCGTGAGCCTTTGAAGTGCGGCGGATAGAAGCCGGATCAAAGTATGCTCCCTCTATGAAAATCTCTGTGGTAGAATCACTTACGCCTGAATCCTCACCTCCGAACACACCGGCGATGCACATAGGCTTTTCTGCATCGGCGATTACCATATCAGTAGCCTTGAGTTTGCGCTCTACTCCGTCAAGGGTGCGCAAGGCCTCGCCCTCTGCGGCGCGGCGGACGATAACCTTACCGCCGCCGATTTTGGCTGCATCAAAGATATGCAGCGGCTGGCCAAGCTCGAAGAGAATGAAGTTGGAGATGTCCACGATGTTGTTTATCGGGTTGAGCCCGATGGCGCGGAGGTCCTTCTGAAGCCATTCCGGTGAAGGAGCAACCTTTACGCCCTTCATGGTTATACCGCTGTAGCGGGGTGCACCGTCGGTGTCCTTGACCTCGAACGGAATGCCCTCGCCTTTGGCAGGAGCCTTGAAACCGGCGTCAGTGGGACGGTTCAGCTTGCAAGGTGCGCCAATGCTCAGAAGATAAGCGTACAGGTCGCGGGCAACGCCCCAATGGGAAGCTGCATCCACCCTGTTGGCGGTTATTTCGTATTCGATGACGGCGTCGGTCTTAAGATGAAGGAATTCCTTGGCCGGGGTGCCGACGATGGCGTCTTCCGGGAGAACCATGATTCCTGCATGGTCGGAGCCTATTCCAAGCTCGTCCTGCGCACAAATCATTCCGAATGACTCCACGCCGCGAATCTTGGATTTCTTAATCTTGAAGTCTCCGGGGAGAACCGTGCCGATAGTGGCGAAGAGCACTTTCTGGCCGGCAGCAACGTTGGGAGCGCCGCAAACGACGGTAAGAAGTTCGCCTGTTCCGGCATCCACCTTTGTGATATGGAGATGGTCGGAATCAGGATGCTCAACGCATTCCACAACCTTTGCAACCACTACGCCTGCAAGGCCGCCGGGGATTTCCTCCTGCTCTTCCAAAGAATCTACCTCAATGCCGATGGAGGTCATAGCCTCTGCCACCTGGGCGGGAGTGAGCTCGCACTCCAGATATTCTTTAAGCCAACTGTATGAAAGTTTCATTGTATGATGTAATTATTATTATCCTGCTATATCTTCCTTTGTGAAGAGTGATTCTACGAATTCCTTTTTGTCGAAGACCTTGAGGTCGTCTATCCCCTCTCCTATCCCGAGGAATTTAACGGGCACCTTCATCTGGTCCGATATTCCTATGACAACGCCGCCTTTTGCGGTTCCGTCAAGCTTGGTGATGGCCAGCGCGGTGATGTCAGTTGCCCTGGCGAACTCTTTGGCCTGCTGGAAGGCGTTCTGTCCCGTAGAGGCATCCAGTACCAGAAGTACCTCGTGGGGGCCGTCAGGGACCACTTTTCTTATGACATTGCGAATCTTGGTAAGCTCGTTCATAAGGTCCACCCTGTTATGAAGGCGGCCTGCGGTATCTATCAGGACGACATCGGCGCCTTTGGCAACGGCAGAGCGGACGGAATCGTAAGCCACGGATGCGGGATCCGAGCCCATCTGCTGCTTGACGATGTCTGCCCCGGAGCGCTCCGCCCAGATGACCAGCTGGTCAACGGCAGCGGCCCTGAAAGTATCGGCAGCGCCAACAACAACCTTTTTACCCTGGGCCGTGAGGCTTGCCGCAAGCTTGCCGATGGTGGTGGTTTTTCCTACTCCGTTAACGCCTACAACCATGATGACGTAGGGTTTCTTTGAAAAGTCGAACGGCTGCACGGGGCCGCTTTCACCTACATTCAGGAGTTTGCCTATTTCATCGCGTAAAATGGCCACCAGCTCATCCTGGGACATGTATTTGTCTTTCTCTACGCGGTCTTCCAGGTTGTCGATTATCTTGAGGGTGGTCTCTACGCCCATATCGGAAGAGACAAGGGCCTCCTCAATGGCATCCAGCACGTCCTCGCTCACACGGGACTTGCCAACCACCGCCCTGGAAATCCTCTGGAAGAAGTTCTCGTTGGTCTTTTTTACGCCTTTACTGAATATTCCCATAAAAGTAATATCTATATCGTGCAAATATACTTAAATATCGGCAGATAAAAAAGGGGACGGCAACCATTTTTGGCTGCCGTCCCTAAATGTGTTCAAGTTGAAGTTTACTTCTTAGCGAAGAAGTCCTTCTCCTTGCCAGACTCGATGAGCTGCTCTGTGAAAACGTAAGCTCCGGTCTTGGGGGATTTGTCCATACGGATGCATTTTACCATGCTCTTGGAGCCGGCCTTTGCTGCGAATGTAGCAACTGCTTTCTTTGCCATATATCTATCCTCCTATAAATTACTTGATCTCACGGTGAACGGTTACTTTCTTGAGGTAAGGATTGTATTTCTTGCGCTCAAGACGCTCAGGGGTGTTCTTTTTGTTCTTGGTGGTAATATACCTGGACATTCCGGGAACACCACTTTCTTTCTGCTCGGTGCACTCAAGGATGACCTGCACCCTGTTTCCTTTAGCTTTCTTTGCCATAATCGTAAAAATTAAACAAGGTTATTAAGATAACCTTTAGCCTGAGCCTTCTTGATTGTAGCCTCAAGACCGTTCTTTGCAATAGTCCTCATTCCTTTGCAGGAAACTTTGAGGGTAATGAACCTCTGCTCCTCCTCTGACCAGAATCTCTTGGTGCGGAGATTGAGGGAGAAGTCACGTTTGGTGCGCAGTTTGGAGTGGGCCACGTTGTTGCCCTTCATTCTCCTGCGTCCGGTGATTTCGCAAACCTTTGCCATATTATTGTACTTTTTATTATTATTCGTCTAAAAACTGCGGGCTGCAAATTTCGGTTAAAAATCTCGTAAATGCAAGAAAACTAGAGAATTTTGAAGAACCGGTTCCAGCGTATGTTAGCCGGGAATCCCCTGTTGGGATCTGTGGAAAGCCAAACAAACATCGGCGTTCCCACAATGTGGTCTTCGGGTACAAAACCCCAGTATCTTGAATCGAGCGAGTTGTGCCGGTTGTCGCCCATCATAAAGTAATAATCCTGTAAGAATGTGTAGTTCTTGGCAGCTTCTCCGTCAATGAGTATTTCCGCATCCTTTACAACCAGTGTGTGGTGCTCGTAGTCACGGATGATTCTCTCGTAAAGAGGAAGGTTTTCCGTATTGAGTTCTACCGTCGTACCGGCCTGGGGAATCCACAGAGGACCGAAGTTATCCCTTGTCCACTCGAAGTTTTGGGTGAATGGGAAGATGGTCTTGTAGGAGTCAGGGAAATCCGGGGGGTAAACATCCACTATCGGGGTTACGCTCACTACGGCTGCGTTTTCCTTGAGTTTTTCTACGGCTTTGGCGTTAAGTTCAAGACTTCTGTATCCGGGGAGCATCCTGTCAAAAACAGGGGTGCTTTGCAAGCCCAGGTCCGAGAGTGTCTTCTTGTTAATCTCCTTGCCGTTAGTGACAACCCTGTAGGATGTCTGCACGCCGTCCCATACTTCCAGTGCGGTTGAGCCGATGAAAACCTTTCCGTCCACAATTGAGAGGGTATCTCCGGGGAGCGCAACACATCTCTTGACGTAATGGTCCGTTTTGTCTGCAGGGCGCACCTTGATGGGGCCTAAGGTCTTTATTGTGTATTCTTTCCCATGCTGGCGGCAGAGGGCGTAATAGTCCGCTGCGGGGTCCTTGGTAAGGACGGTGTCTCCGTTGGGGAAGTTGAATACTACGATATCGCCTCTTTTCACATTACGCAAGCCCTTGAGCCTCTTGTACTTGGCCTGAATGAGGGTGGAGTATGACTCTTTGCCGAAGATAACGTTATGTGTGAACGGTATCGTGAGCGGAGTCTGAGGCATCCTGGGGCCGTAAGTGAAATTGCTGACAAATACGTGGTCTCCTACAAGCAGGGTTCCTTCCATCGAGGATGAAGGGATGACAAAAGCTCTTAAGAAGAATATCTGAAGGAAGGTGACGAAGATTACCGCAAAGATGATGGCATCAAGCCATTCCCAGCGCCAGTCTTTCTTTTCTCCCTCTTTGTAATCCTTCTTCCAGAACATCCATTTTACCTTGTGGGTGATGTTGTGGTCGAAGATTACTCCGAGTCCCAGAAGCCACCAGTAGTTTCCCATCCAGATTACCAGGAGCAGGTACAACAGGCACCAGAAACCGGTGCGCACGTACTTGTTATGGTAAATCTCCTTGAAACTCATTGCCACGGCCTTAAACTACAGTATCAATCTATTTTACAGAATTGATGATAGCCTCGAATGCCTGAGGATTGTTCATGGCGAGGTCTGCGAGAACCTTGCGGTTGAGTCCTACATTCTGCTTTGCGAGTTTGCCCATGAACTGGGAATAAGACATACCGAACTGACGTGCGGCAGCGTTGATTCTCTGAATCCAGAGGGCGCGGAATTCGCGCTTCTTGGCTTTACGGTCACGGTATGCATAGGTGAGACCTTTCTCATAGGTGTTCTTTGCTACCGTCCAAACGTTCTTCCTGGAAAGGAAATTACCGCGGGTTCTCTTAAGAATCTTCTTGCGGCGTGCCCTTGAGGCAACTGAGTTGACTGATCTTGGCATAATTTAAATTTTTTCCTGAAACAGTGACCTTCTCTTTAAGGTACTTTTACGACTGTTTGCGGCGTTAAACAATAAATAATTAATTAATAATTAGAGGACAAGAAGTTCTTTAACTCTCTTTTCGTCTACCTTTGCAAGGATAGCGAAGTGGTCAAGATTCCTTTTCTGCTTCTTTGTCTTCTTGGTGAGAATGTGGCTGTGATAAGCGTGTCTTCTCTTGATCTTGCCCGTTCCGGTAAGCGTAAAGCGCTTTTTGGCACCGGAGTTGGTCTTAAGCTTTGGCATCGTTTAAAAATTTAAGTTAATAATATACATTACCCCTCACGGGGACTTTTTACTTTTTCTTTACCGGAGCAAGCATCATAATCATGCGCTTGCCTTCCAGTTTGGGCATGCCCTCCGCCCTTCCAAAGGCCTCAAGTTCAACGGCGAAGCGCAGCAGGAGCTTTTCTCCCTGGTCAGAGAACTGGATTGAACGTCCCCTGAAGAATACGGAGGCCTTAACCTTTGAACCCTCCTGCAGGAAGCCCTGCGCGTGCTTCAGCTTGAACTGGAAGTCATGCTCGTCCGTGTTGGGACCGAAGCGGATTTCCTTTATAACAATCTTAGAAGAATTAGCCTTCATTTCCTTGGCTTTCTTCTTCTGCTGGTACAGATACTTCTGGTAATCCAGTATCTTGCACACGGGAGGATCTGACTTGGCAGTAATCTCTACCAGGTCAAGTTCCATCTCACGAGCCAGTTTAAGGGCTGCGGCGATGGGGTAAATGCCCTGATTCTCTATATTCTCACCAACGAGACGGACCTGCTGGGCAGTGATCTCCTCGTTGATATAGAGTTCGTTTTCTCCCTTTTCCTTCTGGGACTGGGAGCCAGGCCTCTGTCCGTTAGGACGGGGACCTGCGGGCCTGAAAGCACCGTTGTTGGGTTTGAAAGGTGTTGCGATAAACTAATCCTCCTAATTAAATTGTTTATAAATATTTATGCGAGTTCTTCCTTCATGACTTTCTTAAGCCATGCTCCGAACTCATCCAGGGACATCGAGCCTTGATCCACACCTTCGCGGCGAACCGATACTGTGCCCTCGGATACTTCTTTTTCTCCTACAATGGCCAGTACAGGTACTCTCAGAAGGGCAATCTCGCGGATCCTCTTGCCGAGGGTCTCGTTACGATCATCCACAGAACTGCGAATTTCGGAATTATTTAGGAATTCGCAAACTTTTTTTGCATAATCTGCATATTTTTCGCTGACAGGCAATACTTTAACCTGGTCAGGGGCAAGCCATAACGGCAGGTGGCCGGCTGTATGTTCAAGCAGCACGGCGGTGAATCTTTCGATAGAGCCGAAGGGTGCGCGGTGAATCATGACCGGACGTTTCTTGCTGCCATCGGCGTCTGTATACTCAAGCTGGAAGCGCTCCGGGAGGTTGTAGTCGACCTGGATGGTACCAAGCTGCCACTTTCTTCCAAGGGCGTCCTTAACCATGAAGTCAAGTTTAGGGCCGTAGAATGCTGCCTCTCCGTATTCCGTTACGGTAGGAAGGCCCTTCTCTGCTGCGGACTCGATGATGGCCTGCTCTGCGCGGTCCCAATTCTCTTCACTGCCGATGTATTTGTCCCTGTTGACTTTGTCACGAAGGGAAATCTGGGCGGTGAAGTTGTCGAACTTGAATACGCCAAAGACGTACATGATAAGGTCGATGACTTTCTTGAACTCTTCCTTAAGCTGCTCCGGGCGGACGAACATATGGGCATCGTCCTGGGTGAAGCAGCGTACACGGGTAAGTCCGTGGAGCTCGCCGCTCTGCTCATAGCGGTAAACGGTACCGAATTCTGCGAACCTGAGGGGCAGGTCCTTGTAAGACCTGGGAGCGGAACGGAAAATCTCGCAGTGGTGAGGGCAGTTCATAGGTTTGAGCATGTATTCCTCACCTTCCTGAGGGGTATGGATGGGCTGGAATGAGTCCTTGCCGTATTTTGCGTAGTGACCGGAAGTTACATAAAGCTGCTTGCTTCCGATATGGGGTGTGACAACGGGAAGATAGCCGTACTCGTCCAGCTTCCTGCGGAGGAAGTTTTCCAACTGCTGGCGCATTACGGCGCCGCGGGGCAGCCAAAGAGGCAGTCCCAGGCCAACTCTCTGTGAGAACATGAAGAGTTCCATCTCCTTTCCCAGCTTGCGGTGGTCGCGCTTCTTGGCCTCTTCCAGAAGTACAAGATACTCGTCCAGCATGCTCTTCTTGGGGAAGGTGATACCGTAGATACGGGTGAGCTGCTGACGATGCTCGTCTCCCCTCCAGTATGCTCCGGCGATGGCGGTAAGCTTCACGGCCTTGATTACATCGGTGTTCATAAGGTGAGGTCCGCGGCAAAGGTCCGTAAAGGCACCGTTCTCATAATATGTAATGGTACCGTCCTCAAGCTCGCTGATGAGCTCGCATTTATAAGGATCGCCCTTTTCCTGGAAGTGCTTCAGGGCGTCTGCCTTGGAAACATCGATACGTTTGAAGGCCTGCTTTTCACGGGCAAGCTCAAGCATCTTCTTTTCTACCTTTGCAAGGTCGGCGTCTGTAAATACCTGACCGTTGAAGTCCACGTCGTAGTAGAATCCGTTCTCCACTGCGGGGCCTATTCCGAACTTGATTCCGGGATAAAGGGTCTCCAGAGCCTCTGCCATGAGGTGGGATGAGGAGTGCCAGAATACCCTCTTGGCCTCATCGTCCTCCCATTTGAGGAGCTGAACGGATGCATCGGCGGTTATAGGACGGGTAAGGTCATATACCACTTCATTCACTTTTGCAGCCAAAACTTCGCCAGCAAGGCGGGGGCTGATGCTCTGTGCTATTTCAAATGCGGTTACTCCGCTTTCAAAGGCTTTTACGTCGCCGTTTGGAAAGGTAATATTAATCATAATTGTCACACAATTGTTGTCTAGCCTGCAAAGATAGGAATTTTTTCATATATTTGCAGACAGAGATTGATACAAATCGATAATTATGGAAAACGAATTCACAAAAATCCCCGTCACCGGCAAGGCTGTGTGGATGGAAGCCATGAAATACGGTGCCATTCTGGGCATCATCACCGTTGCCCTCGACCTTCTGCCCAAGCTTTGGCAGCCCTCACCGGAGGTCGTTGTTTCAGGAAACGGGCTCAATGTGTCATCGGCACTGACAACCACCCTTATAGGGGTGCTCTATTTCCTGGTAAAAACCGGCATCTGCATATGGCTGATGGTTTTTTTTACAAAGAAACTGACGGCTGTTTATGACGGGCTGACCAGTTCGCATACCTTCAAGTTCGGCATGTATATGGCCATGTTTTCCGCAATCGTCGTGTCCGCCGCAGTGCTCATCCAGGTTAAGATGATGGACATGGGTGCTATTACAGACATGGTTCATGCATCTATCCAGGCTCAGGGACAGGGCTTGCAGGCAGAAATGGCGGAGTCAGTGACTGATTCCATAATCGGTCTGATGCCTGTATTCACCCTGCTGATAACCTTTGTAAAGTGCTTTGTAATTGGCATTTTGGCTGCGCTCATTATTTCCCGTTCCATTCCCGGCAGGACGCTAAATCCTTTTGAAAGAAGATAGTTATGGACTCCAAGGATATATCTTTCGTTATTCCCCTGCTCAATGAGGAGGAGTCTCTTCCTGAACTTGTTTCCAGGATCAGGGCCGTTGCCCTTGGACAGGGCTGGACATATGAAATCATTATGGTGGATGACGGCAGCACCGATGCTTCATGGAAGGTTATTTCTTCCCTTGCAAAAGAGGATGCAAACATTCACGGAATACGTTTCAGGCGCAACTATGGCAAGTCTGCCGCACTGCACTGCGGTTTCGATGCCGCCTGCGGTCACGTTGTGGCTACGTTGGACGCGGATTTGCAGGATGCCCCGGAGGAGATTCCGGACATGTACAAGATGATTGTCGCCGATGGTTACGATGTCGTTTCCGGATGGAAGAAGCACCGCAAGGACAATACTTTCACAAAGAATATTCCTTCCAAGCTTTACAATGCCACAGCGCGCCGTGTTACCGGAATCAAACTTCATGACATGAACTGCGGCATTAAAGTGTACGCAGGAGAGGTTGTCAAGAATATTGAGGTTTACGGAGAGATGCACAGGTATATTCCGTATCTGGCTAAAAACGCTGGTTTCGGCAAGATTGGAGAGAAGGTTGTGCGCCACGAAAAACGCAAGTACGGCAAGAGCAAATTCGGCCTTAACCGCTTTGTGAACGGTTTCCTGGACCTTCTGAGCCTGTCTTTTACCAGCAAGTTTTCCAAGAAGCCGATGCACTTCTTCGGTTTCACCGGCATCCTGATGTTCCTTGCGGGTTTCATCATGACCGTCTGGATTATCGCCGCCAAGCTCATACACCAGGCAAACGGCCAGCCCTTCAGGGCAGTCACTGACCAGCCGCTCTTCTATCTGGCCCTCCTGGCCGTTCTCCTTGGCACGATGCTCTTCCTGGCCGGCTTCATCTGCGAACTCATCTCCCGCAGCGCCCAGGACCGCAACCACTACAACATAAAGGACAGGTTTTAAAGCCTGTCTTTTTTGTTCTCCTTAACATTCCGAGCGGTCTTACTGTCATTCTGAGCGGTCTTACTGTCATTCTGAGCGGTCTTACTGTCATTCTGAGCGAAGTCGAAGAATCTCATTCCCAAGACGGAAAATCTATTTGTACCGCTCACTCCGATTATAGGGGTCTATGTCGTTCGGGTGCAAATAGATTATTCCTTTTCCTGTCATTTCGACCGACTCTTCCTGTCATTTCGAGCGAGCATTTTCCTGTCATTTCGACCAACTCTTCCTGTCATTTCGAGCGTGCGTAGCGAGTCGAGAAATCTCCCTCGGAAAGTGCAAATTATTGCCTGATTACTTGCACATTCCCCAAAAAACAAGGGG
>OMVB01000163.1 GCA_900314395.1 uncultured Prevotellaceae bacterium
GGCGGCCTCTTCCTGATGCGCGGCAAGAACCAGGTGAACGTGGGCCAGGTGAACACGGGCGATATCGCCGCCCTGAGCAAGCTGCAGCTGACCAACACCGGCGATACCCTGTGCGACGCCAATAACCCCGTGCGGTTCGAAAAGATCGAATTCCCCGAGCCCTGCGTACAGAAGGCCGTCTTTGCCGCCAAGCAGGGCGAAGAAGACAAGGTCTTCGGCGGTCTGGCCCGTCTGCAGGAGGAAGATCCCTCCATCCGTCTGGAAAAGAACGTGGAGACCACCGAAACCATCCTGTGGGGCCAGGGCGAACTGCATCTGGACGTGATCCGCAACAAGCTGCAGAGTAAGTTCGGCGCAAACGCCGTGCTGCAGGATCCCCGCATCCCCTACCGTGAAACCATCCGCAAGACCGTCTCCTGCCAGGGTCGTCACAAGAAGCAGTCCGGCGGTCACGGCCAGTTCGGCGACGTGTGGATCGAGTTCCGGCCCATCGGCGACACCAACATCGACTTCGAATTCGAAGACGCGGTTGTCGGCGGCGTGGTGCCCCGCAACTTCATCC
The DNA here is from genome assembly GCA_900314395.1 of uncultured Prevotellaceae bacterium. Classification (GTDB taxonomy): domain Bacteria; phylum Bacteroidota; class Bacteroidia; order Bacteroidales; family UBA932; genus Cryptobacteroides. Next base: position 563 of record OMVB01000163.1, read on the forward strand.
CCTCCGTGGAAAAGGGTCTGCGCGAGAACATCAAGAAGGGCGTCCTGGCCGGCTATCCCATGGTGGGCCTGCACGCCAAGCTGTACGATGGCTCCTACCATCCCGTTGACTCCTCTGAAATGGCCTTCAAGACCGCTGCCCGCATCGCCTACAAGAAGGGCTGCATGGACGCCAGCCCCGTGCTGCTGGAGCCCATCATGCACGTGGAAGTGCTGGTTCCCGACGAGTACATGGGCGACGTGATGGGCGACATGAACAAGCGCCGCGGCCGCATCATGGGCATGAACCAGGTGGACGGCCTGCAGCAGGTGGTCGCCGAAGCGCCTCTGGCCGAAATGTTCAAGTATGCCACCGACCTGCGCAGCATGACCCAGGCCCGCGGCAGCTTCAGCATGAAGTTTGAGCGCTACGAGGAAGTGCCCGGCGACGTGGCCAAGAAGATCATCGAATCCGCCCAGAAGGACGAGGACGAGGACGAGTAATCCCTTTACAACCGTATATCAAACCGCCTTGCGTTTGCAGGGCGGTTTTTTGACATATTTGGAAAAACACGGATGAAAATGACAAGCCGAATCGTTCTATGGGCAAAGAAACACGCGGGAGGTCATTTATGCTGCGCAAATGTTTCGCTTTCGTGCTGATCGTATCGCTGCTGTGTCCTGCTTTAGCCGTGGCGGGTATCCCGGAATCCCATTTGTATCATTTCACCATTATGGAGGAGGTGGAGATCCCCCTTGCCCGGGCGCTGACGGAGGCTCTGGGGGATGATTTTACCCTGCTGGACTGCTATGCCACCACCCGTTTTCACCAATGGCGGTATGGCCAGGCCGTCATCCAGGACGGGGAGGGCTATGCGCTGTGCTGTCTGGATTATCTGAACGGCGCCTGGCGGGTGACAGCATCCCATGACGCCCTGCGGCAGGATGAGTCCCCCAGGCTTCTGCCCGAAGGGGTGGAATATGGGTATGACGATGAGCAGGTAGGCCAGATGGACGGCTGCACCTCCTTCAAGATCATTTATCCCGATGTTACTTATCGATGGTTTGCGGGCAGCGACAGCTGGAACATGATCTCGGTGATCACAAAAGACGAAGAGCTGGATATAAGCCATGGCAGCCTTTGCCGGTGGAACAAGGACCAGGACAAGGTGGAATGGCTGCTCAATGTGCTGCCCCTGGATTTGGAGCGCTTCCATATTGCGGATTTTCCCACCACCTGGGAGGCCGCGCAAGCCCTGTCCCAAACCTCCCCGGAAGCGGATGAAAGCCTGGGGCGCATTCAGGCTTCTCCGCGCTTGTTGGAGAGCTACCAGTATTGCGGAATGGACGATCCCCTGGTGCCGCTGTATGCGGAGGCTGCGGGAAAAACCGAGATTGCCCGGCTGTTCACCAGTGCGCCCTGCCGGGTAAAAGGTCTGCAAAACGGCTTTGCGGAGATTGACATGGACGGTCTCACCGGCTGGGTGAAACGGGAGCATGTGCAGCTTGGCGTGGAGCGCGCCAATAGCTTATGGAATAATATGGGAGAAAACGCTCAGGTGTATTTGCCGCGCGGGGAAGAAACCGTCACCCTGCAAAAATCCCCCGCCGACGCCGCTGCCGTGGCGCAGCTGCCGGGCGACACAGGGATCTATCTGCGCGCCCTGATCGATGACGGCCACTGGGTACTGGCGGTCTCCAGGCAGAATGAAATCGGCTACCTGCCCTTTGCCAACGTCTGCAAAACCGATAATTTCCACAACGCCTGGATTTACAGCGCCGACCCCTCCCGCCGCCTCAACCTGCGGACCGGCCCCGGCACAAAATATGATACAGTCGGCAAATATTACAGCGGTGTGGAGGTGATCCAGCTGTTTGATCCCAATCCCGTGCCCGGCTGGCAGCATGTATCCATTTTAGGCGTGGACGGCTGGGTGAATACCGATTATCTGTGCTATTGGGACGATTACAACGGCCGGGATTGGCTGCCGCCTCTGGCGAAGGTACAGGGGGTAAACGAAAAGGGGCTCAATCTGCGGGAAGGGCCCACCAAGGAAAGCGCCGTCAAGGCGGCTTTCAGCAACGGAATCACCGTGGAGATCCTGGGCGTCACGGATACAGGCTGGGCGCACGTGCGGCTGCAAAGCGGCATGAGCGGCTATATGATGGTGCAATACTTGGGCGGCGCGCCGCAAAAGGCCGATAAAAACCGTTTCACTCTGTCCCGCGACATCACCGCCTATGAATATACATACCGTGGCGAATACACCATA
>OMVB01000161.1 GCA_900314395.1 uncultured Prevotellaceae bacterium
GTTCGAATCTCGTCCTCTCCGCAAAAAGCGTCTGCAAATGCAGGCGCTTTTCTGTGTTATCTATCGGTTAAACAAAAAAAGACCTCCTGTTCAGGAAGCCTTTTCAGTGCCCGGGGCCGGGCTCGAACCGGCACGTCTTTTAAGGACACAGGATTTTGAGTCCAGCGCGTCTACCAATTCCGCCACTCGGGCTTTGCGGGATGCAAAGGTAGTAAAAAAATATTTATATTTGCAAATTATGGAGAAAGCCTTTGAATCCGTCCGGATAGAAACCGGAGAGAGAATAACGGACGTTGCCCCACTGCTTGAGGGCTACGGAAACATATATGTAATTTACGACCTTGGCGCAGAACAATTTGTAAAACAGCTCTGCGACTCGGACACAGTGTCAGCCGTAACGGCGCTGGCGCTTGAAGGCGGAGAAGGCGTTAAAACCCTTGAAACCGCCGGGAAAATCTGCTCCTGGCTCATGGACGCCGGAGCAGACCGTGACGCCCTGCTGCTTATTGTGGGCGGTGGCGCCACAAGCGACGTAAGTGCTTTTGCAGCAACTGTTTACAAGCGCGGAATAAGGTTTGCCATAATTCCAACGACGCTTCTGGCGCAGGTGGACGCCGCCATAGGCGGAAAGAACGCCGTAAACCTTGGAGGCGTAAAAAATGTGATAGGTGCAATAAGGCAGCCGGAATTCACCTTCATCTGCCCCGGACTGCTGACAACCCTCCCTGAAAAAGAATTCCTGAGCGGTGTGGCGGAACTCCTTAAAACCCTGATAATCAGCGGAAACAACTATGATCAGGCTGTCCGGCTGCTCTCTGCGGCGAAAGACGGAAGCATGGAGGAGAAAGTGGACGCCATAAAGCAGCAGATACCGGAGGCCGCAGGATTCAAGGCTTCAATAGTAGAAAAAGACCCGCTGGACAAGGCGGAACGCCAGGTCCTTAACCTTGGACACACCTTCGGGCATGCCATAGAGGCCCAAACCGGAATGACCCACGGGGAATCCGTAGGCATCGGCATTATCATGGCGGCGCAGCTGGCGGAAAAGCTTGGCCTGGCCGTCAAAGGCCTGCCGGAGAAGCTGGCGGAAGACTTTACATCCGTTGGCCTGCAGGCAGAATGCCCCGTAATCCCGTCCAGCCTGAAACGCTATATGAAGCAGGACAAAAAAGCATCCGCAGGCAAGATCCGCTTCATCCTTCCCGTAGCCATCGGCCGTACGGCGGAAGTCTGCCTTACCGCCGATGAAGCCATTAATCTTCTTCCCCTATGATTTGCGTATCCCTTATAAATAAAGACATCGACCAGCTTTACAGCATCCTGGAGAGGCCGGACGTGCAGATGGCGGAAATCCGCCTGGACGGCTGCGACCTTTCACAGGAGGACATCCAGGACCTGTTCGCAAGCGTGGACAAGCCGCTGATTGCCACTTACCGGCTGGCAGACCAGAACCAGGCCGCCGATGCAGAGTCAAAATTGCTAACGGCAATTGGCGCCGGCGCCGCGTTCATCGACCTTGATGTAGACGACCCTGCGATGATGTGCAAACGCCTGCGCCGCGAGGCCCGTGAAGCCGGTACGCTGCTCATCCGCTCATTCCACGATTACGAGGGAACGGACTCTTCCCGCGCACTCTCTGCCATTGTGGACAAATGTCTTCACCTTGGTGCCGATGTTGTAAAAATCGCCACTACGGCTACTTCTGAGGCCGATGTTGCCAAGATTGCAAAGCTCTATGAGCAATATCCTCCGGAGAATCTTGTGGCCTTCTGCATGGGGGCCGATGGTGTCCGGTCGCGGACAGACTGCCTTAAGTACGGCGCTCCCTTCAGCTTCGCCTGCCTTTCTGCCGGGGAAGCCACGGCTCCGGGACAGCTGCCGCTGGCGGAAATGCGAAAGGCCGTTTACGGCGAATATGATTTTAGCAGCATAGGGGAAGAGCCTGTAGAGGTGTCCTGTTCCAAGAGCTGCGCCCAGAGGGCGATAGTAATTGCTGCCATTGCCGCCGGGGAATCCCGCCTGGAGGGGTACAGTCCCTGCGGGGACAACGAGTCTGCAGTGGACGTTGCCCGGGCGCTTGGTGCAGAAGTCAGCCTGGAGGGTAACTGCCTGATAATCAGGGGGACCGGCGGCAAAATCAAGAAAAACACAGGTGCTTTGCATACCGGGGAATCCGGCTTCCTTACCAGGATGTGCATACCGCTTCTGGCCGTTTTGGGTGCAACTCCGGTAAAGATTACAGGAGAAAAGACCCTTCTTGCAAGGCCACTCCCGGGAGCAAAAGCCATGCTTGCTCCCTTTGGAATAACGCTTGACAGCGAGACGGTCCCCCTAACCGTCTCCTCTCATTCTGAGCGAAGTCGAAGAACCTCCTTCCAAATCGACGGCAGCGGAGGCTCCCAGCTGGTATCCGGCCTCCTGGCCGCCCTACCGCTTTGCAAAGAAGGCTGCACCGTGCGTCTTGTAAATCCCAAGAGCATCCCCTATATATTTATGACACTGGACATTATGCGTCAGTTCGGGGTGAACGTGGAATGCGAGATGGAAGGCGGGGAAGAGTTCGCAGAAACCCAGGACTGGTCCTACTGCGACGCCATGACATTTACGATTCCGGGGGGCTGCTCTTACAAAGCCGCAACGGTTAGCCTTGAGGCCGACTGGAGCGCCGCCGCCAACTTCATGGCCGCCGGAGCAATATTCGGCAAGGCTGATGTCAAAGGCTTGGATACCAAGTCCTTACAGGCGGATTTATCCATTCTGGACATTCTTCCTCTGGCCGGAGCTGCGGTTTCACAGGAGGAAGAAAGCGGCATTGTTCATGTTGTCCGCGGGCCTTTGAGAGGTTTTGAAGTAGACGCTTCCAACTGCCCGGACCTTGTGCCTGTAATATCTGTCCTGGCGGCGTTCTGCCAGGGCCGGAGCACTATTACCGGAGTGGCCCGCCTGGCCACCAAGGAAAGCAACCGCCCCGGCGTTATTGTAGAAATGCTTGGCCGGATGGGTGTAAGGGCGCATCTTCGCGGGGACAAGCTCCAGATAGACGGGCACAGCCTTGAAAGCCGCGTCCTGAGCGGCCGCCTCCTAAAAGGCGGAGAATTCTCTACCTATGGAGACCACCGCATTGCAATGGCTCTTTCCGTTGCCTCCCTTGGCGCTGATTCACAGATAGTTATGGACGATGCCGCCTGCGTGGCCAAGTCCTTCCCCGGCTTCGGGCAAACCTTCCTAAAATTTGCAGGAAAATGAATACATTCGGCAGAGTTTTCAGAGTCTCGCTTTTTGGCGAATCCCACGGCCGCGGAATAGGCGTGGTAATAGACGGCGTACGCCCGGGCATTCCCCTGTCAATCAATGATTTCAAGACCGATATCCGTCGCCGCGCCCCCGGTGCCTACGGCACTACGGAGCGCCGGGAAGACGACATCCCGGAGATCCTGAGCGGTGTTTACAAAGGCCATACAACAGGCGCCCCGCTCACTATCCTTTTTGTGAATAACGACACGGAATCAGGTGATTATCAGTTATTTAAAGACACGCCCCGCCCGGGTCATGCAGACTTTACCGCCGCCCTCAAGTTCCTGGACTTCAACGACCCGGCAGGCAGCGGACACTTCTCCGGCCGCCTTACCCTGCCCATTGTGGCTGCTGGCGTAGTGGCAAAGAAAATGCTCGCTTTTTCCGTACAGGCCTCCATCAAGGAAATCGGCGGAGTCCCTGCCATTCCGGGTTCCTCTGTCATTCCGAGCGAAGCCGAGGAAGCCCTCCCCGACGGCAGCGTAGAGGAAAAAGACAATCCCTGGAAGGATATCCTGGCCAAAGCCAAGGCAGAGGGCGATTCCCTTGGCGGAGTAGTCGAATGCGTGGTCCGGGACATTCCCGCAGGCATCGGTGAACCCTTCTTCGACAGCGTGGAAGCCCTCATCAGCCATGCAATTTTCTCCATCCCGGGAGTCCGCGGAATAGAGTTCGGCGACGGCTTCAGGGCTGCCAGAATGAAAGGATCGGAGCATAACGACCCCTTCACTCCAACCGGAAACGGTTGGGCGAAACCCGTCAAAAACGGAGCCGGAGGCATCAACGGAGGCATAACCAACGGATGCGACATAGTCTTCCGCGTGGCCTTCAAACCAACCTCCAGCATCGCCAAAAAGCAAAACACATTTAACTTTGCGGAGGGCCGCATGACCGGACTGGAAATCCCCGGCCGCCACGACGTCTGCTTCGCCCTGCGCACACCACCCATTGTAGAGGCCATGACGGCGATTGTTCTTGCCGATTTGACCTTATTGCAGTAACTTTGCATCACGATGATTAGTGACGATAATAAAGTAATAAAGGAATTCACGTCTTCCGAGTACAAAGAAGGCTTCGTGACCGATGTGGAACAGGAATATGTCCCCAAAGGTCTCAACGAAGATATAATCCGGATGATATCGGCCCGTAAACAGGAGCCGCAGTGGATGCTGGACTTCCGTCTGGACGCATTCCGCCGCTGGCAGAAGATGCCGATGCCAACCTGGGGCCATCTGGACCTCCCGAAGATTGATTTCCAGGACATTATATACTACGCCGCCCCCAAAAAGGACGCCGACAGGCCTAAGGAAATCGACCCGGAACTGGAAAAAACCTTTGAAAAACTGGGCATTCCAATCAATGAGCGAAAGGCCCTGGCCGGCGTGGTTGCCGTAGATGCCGTCTTTGATTCAGTCTCCGTCGCAACCACGTTCAGGAAGACCCTGGAAGAGAAAGGAATCATATTCTGCTCATTCTCAGAGGCCGTCCGCGAACATCCGGACCTTGTGCGCAAGTACCTGGCGACTGTGGTTCCCGTGGGGGATAATTTCTACGCTGCGCTTAACTCCGCCGTTTTCAGTGACGGCTCATTCTGCTACATTCCCAAGGGCGTACGCTGCCCGATGGAGCTTAGCAGCTACTTCAGGATCAACGCCTCCGGCACCGGTCAGTTCGAGCGTACGCTCATTGTGGCGGACGAAGATTCCTATGTCAGCTACATGGAAGGCTGTACCGCTCCGATGCGTGACGAGAACCAGCTGCACGCCGCCGTGGTGGAGATTATTGTAGAAAAAGGCGCCGATGTCAAATACAGCACCGTCCAGAACTGGTACCCCGGTGACGCCCAGGGACGTGGCGGAATCCTTAACCTTGTTACAAAACGCGGAATCTGCAAGGGAGAGGGCAGCCACCTTAGCTGGACGCAGGTGGAAACCGGTTCCGCAATCACCTGGAAGTACCCTTCCACCATACTTAAGGGAGACTATTCATCGTCGGAATTCTATTCCGTGGCGGTGACAAACAACTACCAGCAGGCAGATACGGGTACCAAGATGATACACATCGGCAAGGGAACTAAAAGCCGCATCGTGAGCAAGGGAATATCGGCCGGGCACAGCCAGAACAGCTATCGCGGCCTGGTAATGATGAATCCCGGGGCCGACGGTGCCCGAAATTTCTCCCAGTGCGACAGCCTCCTGATAGGCGACCGATGCGGAGCCCACACTTTCCCGGATATCCGTAACAGCAATCCTACCGCAACTGTGGAACATGAGGCCACAACCTCAAAAATATCAGAAGAACAGCTGTTCTACTGCAACCAGAGGGGCATTGAAGGGGAGGATGCGGTTGCGCTGATTGTTGGCGGATACGCCCGCGAAGTGCTGGCGATGCTGCCGATGGAGTTTGCCGTTGAGGCCCGTAAACTACTGTCCGTTTCACTCGAAGGTTCCGTTGGATGATGGATTGGATTAATTATACTCTTTTTACTCTTGGAGGCGACCGTCCGGTTCTGCTCATAGACCTTGTCACGTCCGTGTTTGGCCTTGTGTGCGTGTTCCTGGCCGGCCGGAACTCCAAGTATAACTTCTGGGTGGGGTACCTTTATACGGCCGCCCTGTTCCTGATGTTCTGGAACAAGAACCTGTACGCCAGCCTGATACTTCAGCCTGTGTCTCTCACAATCAATATCCTGGGCCATTACCGCTGGACCCATCCCAAAGAGGATGAGCAAAGTTCAGAGGACAGCAAGGCTCTGAAAGTGAGCATGTTATCTTGGCTGGAAAGGGGCTTGGTGGTGGTTTCCGTGCTGTTTGTCGCTGCCGTATGGGGCGGACTCCTGGACAAATTGTTCCCGGACGATCCTCATCCCTACCTGGACTCCTGCGTTACCGTACTGATACTGATGGCGCAGCTGCTGTCTGCCCTCAAAAAGTGGGAATGCTGGATTCTGTGGCTTTTTGTAAACATTACCCAGATTATCCTGCATCTGTCTGTGGGACATGTATTTATGCCTATCGTCTGCGCTCTGTACCTGATAAACGGACTGTGGTCCCTTTACACATGGAGCAAACTATATAAGAAAAAAGCTTGATATGAGTGATATACTGCTTAAAATAGAAGGCCTTCACGCCAGCATCGGCGAAAAGGAAATCCTTAAAGGTGTAGACCTTGAAATCCGCAAGGGAGAGGTGCATGCCGTAATGGGCCCCAACGGCGCCGGGAAGAGCACCCTGAGTGCCGTCCTTACAGGGAAACCGCTTTACGAGGTTACCGCCGGAAGCATCACCTTCCTGGGCCGAAACCTCCTGGAAATGAGCCCTGAGGAGCGTTCCTGGGCGGGTATTTTCCTGTCTTTCCAGTACCCGGTAGAGATTCCCGGAGTCACCATCACCAATTTTATGAAGGCGGCCCTGGATGCCAGGCGTAAACACTTGGGAGAGAAGCCTTTAAGCGGCGCTGAATTCCTTAAGCTGCTGCGCTCAAAGATGGACTTCGTGAAGATGAACCCGGACTTTGCCAAGAGGGAGGTGAACGTGGGCTTTTCCGGCGGAGAAAAAAAGCGCAACGAGATTTTCCAGATGGCCATGCTGGACCCGGTGCTGTCCATTCTGGACGAGACCGACAGCGGCCTTGATGTAGACGCCCTGAAGATTGTCGCCGACGGTGTAAACGCCCTGCGTACGCCTGAAAAGTCGTCCATCATCATCACCCATTACCAGAAGCTTTTGGAATACGTAGTGCCGGACGTGGTACATGTACTGAAGGCCGGAAAGATTGTCGCAACAGGCGGTCGGGAGCTTGTACAAGTAATTGAGAACCAGGGTTTTGATAAGTTTTAGGATATGGCAAAGACAGAGCTTCTTTACATACTCCGTCCCGGAGATTCCTTTCAGCCGCTTACCGTAAATGCGGGCGCGGGTGAGGAATATTCCGTAACCTTCCTTATCCTTCCCGGGGCCGATGTCTCTGTAAGCATCGCCGCGGATTTGACCGGTGCCGGCGCTAACGTGAGGATTAACGGCCTTTATATCTGCGGGGCATCGGAAAGAGTGGAGATAAAGACCAATATAAGGCATCTTGTTCCCGGAACTTCTTCCAACCAGATTGTGAACGGAGTTGCCGGAGGCCAGGCCAGGGCGTTTTTCGACGGCCGGATTATCGTCGCACAGGACGCCCAGAAGACGGAGGCTTATCAGACAAACCATAACATTCTTCTCACGGAGGGCGCAAAGGTGGAGACCAAGCCCCAGCTGGAGATTTACGCCGACGATGTTAAATGCTCCCACGGAGCCACGATCGGCCGTCTGGACGAGCAGGAGCAGTTTTACATGCGCTCCCGCGGTATCCCGGAGGATGAGGCCAAGTTCCTGCAGCTGATTTCCTTCCTGTCTCCTGTCCTGGAGGATGTCCCGGAGGGCAGGAAAGAAGAGCTGGCTGCCTTGGTTGAGGCTTCGCTCCGTTCTGTTTTATAATGCCGATGCCGCTATGATTACCCATCCTAACGTCAAGATTAACCTGGGCCTTCACGTGCTCCGCAAGCGTGAGGACGGGTATCATGAACTGGAAACCCTCTTCGTCCCTTACTTCGGCCTCTCCGACACCCTGGAAATAACTCCCCTCTGTCCTTCTGAGCGCACTTCTTGTCATTCTGAGCG
>OMVB01000160.1 GCA_900314395.1 uncultured Prevotellaceae bacterium
TACGTAGAAGGCCGATTTCAGTGGTGCTGGGAATACAAAATAAGCACCACAAGAGGTGAATGGGCACGAAAGAAAATGAAGATAAAATGTTGTAAATAAGCGGAAAAGATGAAAAACGAGGGTGCAAGCGCATCCTTATTTTTTCGCCTATTTTCGTGCAATATCAACAAAGTTGGGCACTTTTTGGGCACTTTTTCAGCATTTCTCTTGCAGGTTTGGGCACTATTTCGTACCTTCGCCTTTGAACAAATTATTTGACACTATGGCACTGAAATTCTACATCAAGAAAGGAGTCAAGAGCGGAATGACACCCCTTTTCACTCGCATCCGTTCCTCCAAAATGACTGCGGATCTCCGCATGAAAACCGGCATCGAAGTAGATGCCCGCCGCTGGAACGCCGGCAATTCAACTCCAAACGCCCTTTCCAATTACCGCGCATCCGAAGACGCCAAGCCCATGTTCGCCAAGCTTGACGCCATAGACCAGGCCATCACCTTCCAGCTCAAGCAGGGAGTTGACCTCACCTATGACCAGGCAAGTGAGATCATCGAAAGCATCGTCTTCGCTGAAGAGCTGGCCGCCAAGAAAGCCGCCGAAGAAGAAGCCCGCCGCAAGGAAGAGGAAGCAAAGAAGATGAGCCTCAACAAATTCATCGACCTTTACCTGAAGGAGATCAAGAACGGCAAGCGACAGAGCGACAGAGGAAAGGCATTCGCCCCGGCCACCATCATTGCCATTAACCAGACGTTGAATCAGTTCAAGGGCTTCCAGAAGAAGGCAAAGCGAGAGTTTAACTTCGACGATATCGACCTTGAGTTCTACAACGAATACACCGCCTATCTCAAAAAGCGCAACTATTCCATCAACTCCATAGGCAAGTGCGTCAAGCAGCTCAAGACCATCATGTCCCTGGCTGAATCCGAGGGCTATCATACAAACGCCAAATACAAGGATAAGCGCTTCAAAGGAACCCGGGTGGATGTGGACACCATCTACCTCACCCGAGAGGAACTGGAGAAGATTATGGCCGTTCCTGCGGACAAACTGAGCCCCGGCAAGCAGCTGGCCCGTGACATCTTCATGATTGGCGTCTGGACTGCCCAGCGAGTTTCCGACTACAACGATATCCGCCCGGAAGACATCCACACTTCCACCAAGCGCTGGATTGAGGATATTCCTGATCCCGAGCATCCCGGCCAGACTACGGCAGTCATCAAGACAAAGGAAATCACCTACATTGACATCCGCCAGAAAAAGACCGGAGCAAAGGTCAGCATTCCCTGCAGCACGGAACTCAAGCAGATCCTGGAGAAGTACAACTATAATGTGCCCCACCTTCCGGACCAAGACATCAACCGCTACATCAAGGATATCGGGCAGCTGGCCGGGCTCACCGAGGAAGTGCCCATCGAATCCACCAAAGGCGGCAAATCCACCATCGAGCGCATCCCCAAATACAAGCTCATTCACACCCATACCGCCCGCCGGACCGGAGCAACGCTCATGTACCTCGCCGGCATCGACATCTACGACATTATGAAAGTCACCGGCCACGCCTCTCCGGAGATTCTGAAGAAGTACATCAAGGCAGACAACCTGGATGTCGCGGAGAAGCTCTCGGACAAGTACGACTACTTTAATTAGATATCGTGATCGGGGGCCCTCCCTGCCAGGATGTATCAGTTTTAATGCGGCCAGCTCCTTTTCGGGGTTGGCCGTTCTTCTTTACGCATACACGCACGCACGTATCGTGATAGTGGTGAATGTTTTACGGCTGGCATAAAATTCGGTAACAATATGTAATTTAATCGCTTATACAGAAGCCTACAAAAGGGCGAAATTCGGATATTTCAATCTATAAGTTGGGGTTCTATCGAGCGAAAACGGCCTGTATTGCGTATTAATCACGTTTTGAATTTGAGTTTCTAAAAAAACTGCTTTCAATCTTGAAGTGCAAAAAAAGTCAAAAATTTTTTTGCCCTCATACATATAGTCCTATTGCATATCGGAGCTTTTTTCCGTCTTCGTAACTCATTGATAACCCTCTTTGTATTAAATGGCCTTCCATCGGCCATATCAATAAGTTACGTGAACATCGGTAACAACTATTAATGCTTTTTCAAGGGTGATTTTTAATGCTGAAAGGTATTTTCATATTTCAACATTTTTCCTATACTTTTGTATCTGCTACCCTTTGAGTAGCTGGCAGTCGCGACGCCACATCCCAAAAAACATTTAAAAACTATTACCATGTCTGATTCTATGATAATGGATGCCGTGAAGGCATTCCTCAAGCCCATCATCGCCGAGGCCCTCCAGGAGGCCGGCACCGTAGCAGATAACGAACCTGTCGCTGAAGCCGTCGCAACACAGCCCTCTTCGGAAGAGGCCGCACTGCCTGAATCGGATGCGGAAGGGAATTCCCTCCGCTCTAAGTACTACACCATTGAAGAGGTGAAGACCATCCTTCACATCGGAACCACTTCTGTATATAACCTGTTCAAGAGGAAAAAGCTCACCAAACTGAAGGTCCTGGGAAAGACCGTCGTTCTGCGCGAGGAGTTGGATAATGCCGTAGAGGAGCAGTCCGTATGCCGTTACAAGCACGGAAGGTAGGAGGCGCACTATGGCAACCGACCCACTCAAAGCCATTTCCAACGTTCTGGAGGAGGCGGAGAATACCACCAAGAGCGGCATGTTCCTGGTCAAAACCGCAAACCAGACCGTTGAGGATGCCCGAAAGCGTCCTGATCCGGAACCTCTCTACCTCTCACTCTGGTACGAGGGCGAGGTGTGCTGCCTCTTCGCCGACTCCAACCTGGGCAAGTCCATCCTGGCTGTCCAGATGGCCGACGAAATCGCCCGCAAACGCCGCGTCCTCTACATAGACTGTGAGCTCTCCGACAAGCAGTTCCAGTTGAGGTACACGTCCGATGACGGCACCCAGACGCATATGTTCCCGCCCAACTTCCTCCGGGCAGAGATTGACCCGATGTTCGCCATGCCCAAGAAATCCGATGAGTTGATGCTCCAGCAGATCGAGGCCACTGCTCTCGAGATGGAATGCGACACCATTATGGTGGACAACCTGGGCTACCTCCTCAGTGATATGGAGAAGGGCGTGGATGCCGGCCAGTTCATGCAGAAGCTCAAGCAGCTCAAGAACAAGCACAACTGGAACCTGCTGATTATCGCCCACACTCCCAAGCGAGCCCTCTACAGTCCCATCACCCGAAACGATCTTGCCGGCAGCTCTCGCTTGTACAACTTCTTTGACAGCGTCTTTGCCATTGGCCAGAGCGCCAAGGATGAGAACCTCAAGTACATCAAGCAGGTGAAAGTCCGCCATGGAGAGTTTGAATACGGCTCCAGCAACGTCATCACCTGCGAGATCGTGAAGGAAGGCTGCTTCGCCCACTTCCGCACCCTGGGCACCTGCCCGGAGCGTGACCACCTGAAGGAACGTTCCGACAAGGACATCGACACCCGCGACCTCAACATCAAGGATCTGTACGAGCAGGGCAAGTCCTACCGGGAGATTGCCGACGAGCTCTCCCTGAGCAAATCCCTGGTCGGAAAGGTCATCGGCCGACTCAAAGACAAGGGCCTCTTGAACCCTGTCCACGTCCACGAAGGTGTGGACGATTCTCAAACCGTGGACACCACGCCGGAAGAAAAACCTGGCGACCTGTTCTCGGAAAATGACAACGACAACGAAGAATTTTAACCCCGAAAGCCATGAAACGCAATAACACTACCATCACCACCAATACTGTCCACGCCGCCAAAAACGTCCACGCCATATGGACGTGGACGCACGATCGCCGGTATCCTTCCGGCCGCTGCATCCCGGTTCACCGCACCGTCAGGTTTAACCCAAGGGGCCGGTAATATGTACTCCCTGCAGAAATACGCCGGGCCATCGTCAAGGCACGTGTGCCCGGCCTGCGGGAGGCCTCACTGCTTCACCTACTACGTCGATGAGCAGGGCAATGAGCTTGACCCCACCGTGGGCAAATGCGACCACGACAGCTCCTGCCACTACCACAAGACCCCCGCGGAGTTCTTCCGGGAGAATCCGGATAAGAGACCAGGCCCGGACTGGCGCTACCAGAAGGTAGACTGGCTGGAGGCCAAGAAACAGAAGATGAAGGTCCTGCCAGTGGCCACCTGCTTCATACCGCCAGATATCGTGCTCAGGAGCGTGCGTCCGCAGGTGGAATCAGACTTCACCACCTTCCTGCTGTCCATCTTTGACCCCGTTGTCGTTGAGGACCTGGTGAACGACTACCAACTGGGCGTGACCTCCAAACGCGACGTGATCTTCTTCCAGCTGGACCTCAACGGCAGCTGCAGAACCGGGAAGATTATGAAGTACGACCCGGAGACCGGCCACCGCATCAAGGACGAGAACCAGCCCAACCGCATCAACTGGGTTCACTCCCTGATGAAGCAAGGCGGCCGCCTGCCGGCAGACTGGCAGCTCACACAGTGCCTGTTCGGAGAACACCTGCTCAAGCAATACCCGAACAAAGTGGTTGCGCTGGTCGAATCAGAGAAGACGGCCGTTATCTGCGCCGGACTGATGCCCAGGTTCCTCTGGCTGGCCACCGGCGGCAAGTCCCAGATCAATGACCGGCTCCTGGTCCTGAAGGGCAGGAAAGTGGTTGCCTTCCCGGATGTCGATGGCTACGATGAATGGCTGAAGAAGCTGGCCGAGTATCCGGAGCTGGGCGTGACCGTCTCGCCGGTCCTGCAGCAGAACGCCACTGCCGCCGACCGTGAGGCACACATCGATATCGCCGACTGGCTACTTAGGTACATGTTCGGCCCGCCGCCGGTGGAGGTCGATAAATGGCACCAGGAATTCCTGAAGGCGGCCGAGTTTATCGCTCCGGAGCATCACGCCGAGGTGGAGGCTATGATCCACGACCTGGAATTGGAGTTCTGGGGGGCCATCAAGTTTGACCCGCCGCCGGAGGATGCCTCAACGGACACCGAGCCAGAGAAAAAACCCCAATAAAATGATGCTATTAGCGCCGTAAGTGATTGAACTTGCGGCGCTTTTGGTGGAGTTATAAGATATCGAACTGTAGCAAAACTAATGGTCATCTCACCCTATTTTTTACATAAATTTCGTGTTCCTCGCAGTTTTTCTTAAATTTGCATAAATAAAGAAATC
>OMVB01000159.1 GCA_900314395.1 uncultured Prevotellaceae bacterium
CCGTTTGTTTCCAGTCGCCCGGTTTGGGGGTTGTTTTGGGCTTTAAAGGTATTGCCGCTTTTCTCCGCTTCGGTCGAAATGGCAAATGCTATTTTTTGACGATGGTCTTTTTGTGGGTGGTGCCGGCAAGGGTGACACTGAGGCTGTAGACGCCGGGGGCGCAGCGGCTCATGTCAATTTGCAGGGGGTTGAAGGCGCTGAAGACCTTTTCCTGATCATAAACAACTGAACCTGTGGCAGATACGAGCCTTACCTTGGTAGAAAGTTCCTCGGTTCCGGTACGTACGTACAAGGTCTTTACAACTGGATTCGGGTAGGCGTCGATACCGCTGCCGTCACCGTCCCGGACAAGCATATTGAAGCTTGAAGAGGCGGTTTTTCCAAGGACATCCGTCGCAATGACCGTAACCTGTGTGAGTCCGTAGTTAAGCGAAGTGACATACAACGTATTGTTGCTTACATTGCAATGTGCGACATCGGCATTTGAAAGCTCAAACTTATAGGTAAGCGGATCGTCGTCAGGGTCAGAGAAATAATCATCTATCCCAAAAGAGAATATCTGGCCGATGGTGCCGCTGATGATGTTGGAAAAGTCCTTTGCGGCTACCGGAGGATGGTTCTCCAGAATAGTGTAAGTGAACGTTGCCGATGCTGATTCGCCCTTGGTGTCCGTTACAGTCACAGTGGACGTATAAGTGCCTGCATCGGCGTTTGTACCTTTAATCCTGAGGATGTAAAGCTTCTTTCCGTCGGTGAGAATTTCTTCTGCGCCGGAGCCGCTCACGGTTACAGTGACATCGTCCCCGTCAGGGTCCGATACGGTAAGGTTGACATCCAGCGTCTGCCAGGCCTTGATAGTAGTCTCCGAAACTTCTGCAATGGTGATGGCAGGAGGATTGTTGCCCTCCGAGCCGGCGAAGGCGCCGTAAGCGTCCAGCTTTACGCCGATGTCTGTTGCTGCAATCCTTTTGGAAGGAAGAGCGTTAAGCATCCTGGCCTTAAGCTGGGTATTCGTGAATCCCTGGCCGCCATAATAGGATACCAGGAGAGCGGCGACGCCGGAAGCATGCGGGCAGGCCATGGAAGTGCCCTGCATATAGGCATACTGGTTTCCAGGAGAGAGGCTGTAAACCTGGCCTCCGCTGATATAGCCGTTTCCACCTGGAGCGGCAATCATCACCCAGTCTCCATAGTTGGAATAATAAGCCCTCTTTCCGTCGGGGCCGAATGAGCCCACCGAAACCACATCGCACTGCGTGCAAATAGGGTCAAAGTCGATGTCCTCATTGCCGGCGGCAAAGAATACTACTCCGCCCTTCATCATAGAATCCGACTTCTGGTTCCCGGCGTTATCGCAGCCTGCGTACTTTACGAAATATGCGATTGCGTCCTTTATGACTGAAGGCACAGGAAAACCCTTAAGCTTATCGTACTCCTCCTGACTTACATAACCGTTATCGTCTTCATCGGCATAATAGCCCCAGCTGTTCTGGGAAATGAGAGCACCGTGGTCCGCACCCCATTTTATCGCGTTGGCGCAGGTAGCATCGGCACCGTTGTTATCGTCGTAATCGTCGTCGTTGAAAATCTGGCAAGACATTACCTTACAGCCCTTTACGCCGTTGGCATAGTCTCCGCCGGCCACGCTGGCAACGCCCAGGCCATTGTTGTTGATTGCGGCGATTGTTCCGGCCACATGGGTTCCGTGGTCGTCAATCTCTATGTTGTAATTGTTCTTGACAAAGTTGCGGCTGCCGTTTGCCCCGGCGGGGATGGCATTCTCTGCCAGGTCCCTGTGAGTCAGGGCCACGCCACCGTCCACGACAGCTACAATTACCTTCTCGTTACCGGTTGTATATTTGTTCCAGACCTCCTCAACGGCGATATCCGCACCAATCACATGGTTGGTACGCGATGCGGTATTGATAAGATGCCACTGACGGCTCAGGTAAGGGTCATTGAAGCTGCGACGGCGAACCTTTGAAATCCCCTCTGCCTTCTCAATTCCCGGAACAGCCTGCAACTGCTCCATAGCCTTGGTTGCAGGAGTCTCCTTGTTAAACTCCACCAGGTAATAACGGTGAAGCCCCTCGCGGCGGGTACGCTCCTCGTACTCTCCAGCATCCGGGAACACCCTTGTCATGGAAACAATGCCAAGGTCTGCAACGGCCGCATTGAGCGGACTGGACTTGGTAACCACAGAGCCCTGGGAAAGGTCCTGCTCAATCACGGAAATCATGGCGTCGTCAAACTTGACTACGGCCCTTCCGCTCTGATACCTGCCGGATACAGTCTTTGAAGTAAGGGCATCCTGACCGCCATCCGCCGGCTCTGCGGGCTCGTTCTCGCTCTTGTTACAAGAGAACAGAGCGAATGCAATTATGGCCGAAATATATAGTTTACGTCTCATTTTCAAACAATTAGAAAGAATAACCAAGACCTATCACGATGCTGTTGCCAAGGTCTTCATTAGCAGTAAGCCAGGCAAAATCCAGCTTGAATCCGGAGAACTTTAGGCCAGCACCTGCTGTTGCAAACGACGGCAGGACGGACTCTTTGTCTCCATAGTGATAACCGCCACGGACAAAAACCATGTCCCTGAAGCCGTACTGCACACCTGCAGCGGCAGAGAACTTTCCGGCGAAGAAATAATCCAGGTCAAGGTCTGCCTTGAAACCATGGTCCCCGCTCAGGACAGAGTACTCTCCGGCCAGTTTTGCCGATGACGGAAGGGACATCTTGTCCCCGCTCAGCGCCTTCACGCTGCTGCCGACAGATACCACACCGGCAGTAAGTCCGAAGGCCTTTGCAGGTTTGTAGTACAGGAGGATATCGGCCCCGAAGGCGTCATAAGACTTTGATTCCGATACCGACTGACGCATATAACGGAGATTGACGCCCGCGCTCACGTCCTCTGAAAGAAGGAAGCCCGCGCCTGTATTGAAAACAAGGCCGGTAGGAGTGAAGGATCCGCTGTCTACGCCATAATCGTCGATGATGTCGTACGACTGGAATGAAAGGCTGGATACGCCCATGGAAACCCCGACTCCGTTGTCTGACTTATATGCCGCTCCGACATTGAAAACATTGCTTTTAGGGCCGTCTGGAGCCCAAAGCTGATATGAAACACCGGCATCGAAGGTGCCGCTATAGAAAGGAAGCACTGCGGAGTTTTTGAATGCGCTCCAAGCAATATCGGAAGTAGAAGCCGCTCCCGAGAAAGCCATTCCCGCAGAAACGGGACTATGATCTGTCCTGGAAAAGGGCATTGCGTTTTCGCCACCCTGTCCGTAGGACGAAACCGTCGCCAGCAGCAATGCTGCGGCGACCGTAATAATCAGTTTAGGTGTACGCATAAAATGCAAATTGTCGCGGAAAGAGCGAGATTCGAACTCGCGATACCCTTTTGGGGTACACACGCTTTCCAGGCGTGCCTCTTCAGCCACTCGAGCATCTTTCCTTTTGGGATTGCAAAGATATAAATAATTTTTTTAATAAAAAACCAAACTTTGGCACACTATTCGCAAATTACAGAAAGAAAAAACCATAAGCAAGTTTTTGATCATATTGAATAAGTGTTAGTGTTAGCGAAAAAGCCCGGCCGTGAGGTCGGGTTTCTTCGTATATATAGCCAAGAGATTAATTTTCAGGATATAACAGGTACGGCTTCCTGAGTGCTTTGAATGCCTGGACGTCGGCCTTCCAGCCCTCTGCAAGGCGGGCGGCAAGTTCCTCCGCAGCGGTCGTGGGAGCATCGGCAATAATAGTTTCCATAATGCTCCTCTGGCCGGTGAGAAGGTTGAAGAATCCGTTGCGCAGGAAGAAATCTTCCCTGCATCCAAGTTTCTTGTAGGCATCTATCACGTAAGTGAAATCCACCTTTCCCACATAGGCATCGGTAGCGGTAAGGTCTACGCCTTTGCATTCCTGATCAAGGCAGGGAGGATTCTTTGCCCCGGGGATGCTGCGGGGAGTGAAGGTGAACTCGCAATCCTGCATGTCCGGGTGACCGTAAACCTTGAACGGGACATCGGTACCGCGGCCAAGGGAAACAATCGTACCCTCAAAATAGCAGGTGGAAGGATAGGCGTAAATCGCCTGTATATCCTTCAGGTTGGGTGAAGGGGCAACCAGGATAGGGGTTTTCATGGAATGGGTATAACCCTCGCAGGGAACCACCTCAAGGTTGCAATCCAGGCTGTCCTGCAGCCAGTGCTCACCGTTCATCATAAGGGCAAGCTCTCCCAATGTCATTCCGTGAGCTACGGGAATGGGGATGGCGCCGACTCCTGATTTGAGTGACATGTCCAGTACAGGGCCGTCCACAAAGAACCCGTTGGGATTGGGGCGGTCAAGGATGACCACCTTCTTTCCGGCATCGGCACAGGCCTCCATCAGCCTCTTCATAGTAATATAATATGTATAGAAACGGGTGCCCACATCCTGGATATCCACCACAAGGACATCGAACTTGTCCATGGACTCAGCACTGGGGCGGTAGCTTCCGGGGCTGTAAAGGGACAGGATAGGAACGCCGGTAGCCTCGTCCACGCTGCTGCTGACATGCTCGCCTGCGTCGGCGGTGCCGCGGAATCCGTGCTCCGGAGAGAAAATGGCGGTCACGTTAACCTTCTGCTCCAGAAGAGCATCCAGAATGTGGCGGCCGTCCTCTTTGTTGCCGACGATTCCGGTATGGTTGCTGAGCAGGGCCACACGGTTGCCTTCCAGAAGGGGAAGATATACGTCGCTACGCTCGTCTCCCAGTTTAAGAGGTGTCGATGATGAACATGAAACAAAGGCAGCCATGATTGCTGCAATCGAAGCTAAAATACCGATTTTCATATATTTACGATTATTATTCCATGGAACCGCCAACAAGATCCAGTATCTCGCTGGTAATCTTCTGCTGGCGTCCCTTGTTGTATTCCAGGTTCAAGTCCGACAGCAACTGGTCTGCGTTGTCCGTTGCAAACTGCATTGCCACGGTACGCGCAGCGTGTTCCGCTGCGGCAGAATCCAGAAGTACTGTATATATCTTGAGTTTCAGCACCTTGGGAAGGAGAAGGGCCACCTGCTCCTGGCGGGAGGGCTCGATGATAAAGTCGACATCGGCCTTGGCCTCCGCCTGTGGCTTGGGCATAGGGAGGAAAGTCTCCTGGACCGTAGGCTGGGAAGAAGTGGACTTAAAGTGGTTGTAAACCAGCTCCACGGTGTCAAAACGGCCGTCCAGATAGCCACGGACCAGTTCTTCCGCAAGCGCGGCGGCCGGCTCGTAAGAGGGCCTTGCAGACATGTCGGAGTAGTCCCCGGCAACCGCATATCCTGCTTTTGAAAGGGAATCGGCAATCTTCTTGCCCACAGGGTAAACCGTGACCTCATTCCCGGCTTTTTGGTGTGCCCTCAGTATTTGGACGGTCTTTCTGGTAACGTTGGAATTGAAGGCCCCGCAAAGGGAAGAATTGGAGGAAAAGCAAACCAGGGCTACCTTCAGGGGCTTGTCCCCGGGAACATCCGCAAAGAAACGGCCGTCGGCGCTTCCGGAAGTCAGAAGGTCTCCCAAAATATCCTGCAAGGCCTTCTGGTAAGGCAGCATTCCGGCGATGGCACCCTGGGCCTTGCGCAACTTTGAGGAAGCTACCAGCTTCATTGCGGAGGTTATCTTGAGCGTGTTCTTGACGGAAGCTATCCTGCCTTTTATTTCCTTGAGCGATGCCATAGCTTACTTTCTGTATTTGGCGGCCACGGCTGCGGCCTCTTCCTTTATGATTCCGGTGATATCGTCGTCGATTTTACCCTTTGAAAGCGGCTCCAGGACGTCGTCCTTGTGCATTGAGCGCATCCTGTCAAGGAAGTCTGCCTGGAAGTCCCGGACACTGTCCAGCGGGATGTCCTTCATAAGGGCGTTGGTGCCGCAGTAAAGAATGGCAACCTGCTCCCCTACCGGCATAGGACTGTACTGGGGCTGGATAAGAAGTTTGTTGTTCTTGCGGCCCTTGTCGATTGCCATTGCGGTAACCTTGTCCATATCCGAAGAGAACTTGGAGAACGCCTCCAGTTCATTATATTGAGCCTGGTCTATCTTAAGCGTACCGGCAACCTTTTTCATACTCTTTACCTGGGCGCTTCCGCCGACACGGGAAACCGATATTCCCACATTAATGGCGGGTCTCATGCCCTGGTTGAAGAGCGAGCTTTCCAGATAAATCTGTCCGTCAGTAATGGAGATTACGTTGGTAGGTATATATGCCGATACGTCTCCTGCCTGGGTTTCGATTATAGGGAGGGCTGTCAGCGAACCGCCGGCCTTTACGCGGCCCTTGAGAGACTCCGGAAGGTCATTCATCTGCTCTGCAACTTCCTGCTGCTCAATTATTTTTGCCGCTCTCTCCAGCAATCTGGAGTGAAGGTAGAATACGTCTCCGGGGTAAGCCTCGCGGCCGGAAGGACGCCTTAGGATAAGGGAAACCTCACGGTATGCGACAGCCTGTTTTGAGAGGTCGTCGTACACCACAAGCGCATGGCGTCCGGTATCGCGGAAGTACTCCCCGATTGCTGCTCCCGCAAACGGGGCGTAGTACTGGAGGGCGGCAGGATCGGCCGCTGTGGCAGCTACCACGATTGTGTAATCCATGGCACCTTTTGCACGAAGGGTATCAACAATGCTGGCAACCGTACTGCCTTTCTGGCCCACAGCCACATAGATGCAATATACCGGCTTGCCTGCAAGGTATTCGCTGCGCTGGTTTATGATGGTGTCGATGGCTATTGCGGTCTTTCCGGTCTGACGGTCGCCGATGATAAGCTCTCTCTGCCCGCGGCCGATCGGAATCATTGCGTCGATTGCCTTGAGGCCGGTCTGCAGAGGCTGGCTCACGGGCTGACGGAAGATGACGCCAGGCGCTTTGCGCTCAAGGGGCATCTCCGTCAGGTCGCCGTCGATGCGTCCGCGGCCGTCCAGCGGGTTACCCAGAGGGTCCACCACCCTGCCAAGCATAGATTCTCCTACCTTGATGGAGGCGATACGGCCTGTCCTCCTGACGGACATGCCCTCCTTCACAAGGTCCGTAGGACCAAGGAGCACGGCACCCACGTTGTCCTGCTCAAGGTTCATTGCCACGGCCATGACCCCGTTGTCAAACTCCAGGAGTTCACCGGCCTCTGCACCTTCAAGACCGTAAATATGGGCAACACCGTCGCTCACCTGCAACACTTTGCCAATCTCTTCGTATTTTGCGGAAAGATCCATGGCCTCCAGCTGCCGCAGAAGGACTTCGGAAATTTCGCTTGGCTTTATATTGTTCATTACGAATTAGTTACGATTGTTAAATAATACGCTTGTTCTGCTCGCGGAAGTTTTCGCGTACTGTCTTGAGGGCAGTCTTCACGCTGGCGTCATAGCGGTAACCGTCCACTTCCATGATAACGCCGCCAATCAGCCCGGGGTCTGTCTTTTCCTCCATTATCACCTTGCCGTGCAGCAAGTTTTCCGCGACAGAGACAAGTTTTGCCCCCAGCTCTTCCGAGGGCTTGTAAGCAACCACCACTTTTGCAAAATGGATGTTCCGCTCCTTGTAGTAAAGATTAATGTAAGAGATAAGGATGAACCGGAGGTCAGAAATCCTGCCGTTGGACTCCACCATTTCGATGAAAGACCGGAGCTTGGGAGACATCTTCTCCGGAGCCAGGGCGGCTTCCAGGAGGGATACCTTTTCCTCCTTCTTAAGGGAAGCGTCCTTAAGCAGGGAACGCAGCTTCTCCAGGGACAGCGCCTGCGTCAGGGTTTTGGCCTGGGCGCACAGCAGCGATGCCACAGCGTCATCGGCCCCCACCCATTTGTAGAGTGCGGTCGCATAACGGGAAGCTATGATTCCAGTGTTCATTACTTGGTCTCTTCTTTAATTTCACCGATGAGTTTGTCCAGGTATTCTGCCTGCTTCTGCTCCGGAGCCAGACGGTCACGAAGAATTTTTTCCGCAATCTGGACGGAAAGCTCAGCTACATCACGGCGTACGTCGCGCATGGCGCTTTCCTTCTCTGCGGCAATCTCCACCCTGGCCTTTTCTATCATGAGGTCCGCCTGGTGACGGGCTTCCTCCCTGGCCTGGGCTATGATTGCATCCCTTGAAACCGCAGCCT
The DNA here is from genome assembly GCA_900314395.1 of uncultured Prevotellaceae bacterium. GTDB lineage: Bacteria > Bacteroidota > Bacteroidia > Bacteroidales > UBA932 > Cryptobacteroides. The sequence continues at coordinate 8,137 of OMVB01000159.1, forward strand.
CCTTAAGCATCTGGCTTTGCTGCTGCTGAGTCTTTTCTATCAGCTTTTTCTGCTCCTGCGCAAGTGAATTCATCCGTTCCTCGGCCTCGCGGGCAAGCCGCAGGGAATCGTCTATATGGGCGGTCCTCTTCTCTACCATACCGGTAATCATCGGGAAGCCGAACTTCCACAGGATGCCCAGGACGATGGCGAAGATAAGGACCATCCAGAACAGGAGGCCGCTGTCAGGAGTGACTAAATTCATACCTTACAGAACGATAGCCAGCAGACAAACGATAATTGCAAACAGGGCGGCACCCTCGATCATACCGGCGGCGATAATCATACCGCTGCGGAGGTTGCCTGCTGCTTCCGGCTGACGGGCCATGGCCTCCATTGCAGACTGTCCGATCTTGCCGATACCGAAGCCGGCTGCGAAAGCAGCGATAGCAGCACCGAAAGCGGCACCCACTTTGCCCAGAGCAGCACCAGCCGCTACCTGAAGAAGAATCATACTAATCATAATACGTTAGTTTAAATGTTTATATATCAATTTATTACTATTCATGTTCAGCCTTCGGCCGGGAAAGGCCGATGTAAATTGCGGACAGCATGGTGAACACATAGGCCTGGATAAATGCAACCAGGCATTCCAGCATGTCGCAGAATACACCGAAGAGTACGGAAACCACGCTCATCGACCCGAAGAGCACGCCGCCGTACTTGGCCATAATGAAGATAATGCAAACCATCGACAGTATCAGGATATGGCCGGCCATCATATTTGCAAAAAGCCTTATCGTCAGGGACACGGGCTTCATTATTGCGCTGAAAACCTCTATCACAGGCATGATAGGCTTAAGGAAACCTGGGACATCGGGCATGAAGATTTCCTTATAATAATGCTTGTTTCCGAATAGGTTAACGGCAAGGAAAGTACACAGCGCCAGCACAAGCGTAATGGCAATGTTGCCCGTGACGTTGGCGCCTCCCGGGAAGAAAGGGATTATTCCCAGGAAATTGTTGAAAAGAATAAAGAAGAAGGCCATGCACAGGTACGGCGAATACCTGCGGTAGTCTTCCCCGATGCTGTCCTTGGCTATGCCGTGGACAAGCATCACAAGCGGCTCCATATAGGCCGCAATGCCCGTAGGAGCCTCATTCAGGGCGTCGTGTTTACGGTACCAGCGGGCCGTCAGGAGAAAGACGACCAGCATCAGCACGGCGCTTATCATAAGTGAAAGTACGTTCTTTGTGATTGAGATATCGAAGGGCCTGTCCCCGTCCGCGTCCACGATTTTTCCGGACTCAGGGTCTATGTGGAAGCCTTCATACTCCGCTTCTTCCAGGCGGGCCGACGAAAACATATGCCAGCCTGTTTTGCTGCTGTGCAGGATTACGGGCAGGTGGATGGCCACCTTTGTCTGCCCGATGTCGGTGATATGCCACTCGTATGAATCGCCGATGTGGCCGAATATAATCTCCGGTACGTTGACCTTGTCCTCTGCGACCTCCTGCGCTTTGATTCCCAGCGGCAGCAGGCAGAGCACCAGCGACAATATGAGAGCCTTCAGCTTCATTTTTCCACGCACACAATTACCTCATTTTCAAGTATTTTGGCAAAGCCGGAACCAATTTCCAGCTCTCCGTCCCCATCCGGGGACGTATAAACTATACTTCCTTTATCCAAAGAAGTCACCATCCCGGCGTGCTGGCGCAGCACCTGGAACGGGCTTACCGTTCCGGGCAGCTTGACGCTGCTGACGGAAAGGTCTGCCAGGACTCCCTCGGGGGAAAGGACGTACAGGTGGATATCGGCCATAACAAAACTATTTAGCCTGTGCCAACAGGGCTTCTCCCTTCTTGATGGCATCCTCTATGGTGCCCACATTCAGGAAGGCCTGCTCCGGAAGATAGTCCACCTCTCCGGAGAGAATCTTGTCGAAGCCGTTAATGGTGTCCTCAATGTCCACCATTACACCGGGAATTCCGGTAAACTGCTCAGCCACAAAGAACGGCTGGCTCAGGAAACGCTGCACGCGGCGGGCGCGGTTGACGGTAATCTTGTCCTCGTCTGAGAGCTCGTCCATGCCAAGGATGGAGATGATGTCCTGGAGCTCCTTGTTGCGCTGGAGGATCTGCTTTACGCGCTGCGCGGTGTCGTAGTGCTTCTGGCCGACGATATTGGGGTCAAGGATGCGGGAGGTAGACTCAAGAGGGTCTACAGCCGGGTAAATACCAAGCTCCGTAATCTTTCTGCTGAGCACCGTTGTCGCGTCCAGGTGGGAGAATGTGGTTGCCGGAGCCGGGTCCGTAAGGTCGTCGGCGGGCACATACACAGCCTGTACGGAGGTGATGGAACCATTCTTCGTAGAAGTGATGCGCTCCTGCATCTGGCCCATCTCCGTTGCAAGGGTAGGCTGATAACCCACGGCGGAAGGCATACGCCCCAAAAGGGCGGATACCTCCGAGCCTGCCTGGGTAAAACGGAAGATATTGTCGATGAAGAAGAGAATATCCTTGGGGCCGTCGGCGGAGCCGCTGTCGCGGAAGGATTCCGCAAGGGTAAGGCCGCTCAGGGCAACGCTTGAACGGGCTCCCGGGGGTTCGTTCATCTGACCGAACACCATGGACACCTGGGATTTCTCCAGTTCCTTCAAATCTACCTTTGACAGGTCCCATTTCCCTTCTTCCATACCCTTCAGGAACTCGTCTCCGTAACGGATAACGCCGGATTCTATCATCTCGCGGAGAAGGTCGTTACCCTCACGGGTACGCTCACCCACGCCGGCGAAGACAGAGAAGCCGTTATGCTTCTTGGCGATATTGTTGATAAGCTCCTTGATGAGCACGGTCTTGCCCACTCCGGCGCCACCGAAGAGGCCGATTTTTCCACCTTTCAGGTAGGGCTCAAGGAGGTCGATGACCTTGATTCCTGTAGAGAGCACCTCCTGGGAAGTGGTCAGGTCCTCGAACTTTGGAGGCTCGCGGTGGATAGGCAGTGCGCCTTCCCGGCTCAGGTTGCCAAGGCCGTCGATGGAATCGCCGGTCACGTTCATCACGCGGCCGCGAATCTGGGCGCCCGAGGGCATCGAGATAGGAGCATTAAGGGCCTCTGCGGGAAGTCCACGGCGGAGTCCGTCGGTGGAATCCAGGGCCACGCAGCGCACGGTGTCTTCTCCGATGTGCTGCTGCACCTCTACTATCAGCGCCTTGCCGTCCGGCCTCCGGATCCTGAGGGCGTCATGGATACGGGGCAGCTCAAGGGTTTCTGAATTACCCTGGGCGGACGCGAAGTGCACGTCCACCACAGGGCCTACTATCTGGGAAATTTTTCCTGTCATAAATAATTAATGTTCAGTATCTTAGCGGAGCTTCTTGTAGCCGTAGCGGGCCTCATCGGCAAGTTCAATCTCAATCTTCATGAGACGGTTGTACTTGGCGATACGGTCTGTCCTGCTAAGGGAACCGGTCTTGATCTGACCGCTGTTGGTAGCAACTGCGATGTCTGCGATGGTGGTGTCCTCTGTCTCGCCTGAGCGGTGGCTGGTAACGGTGGTGTAACCGTGACGGTGAGCCATCTCAATAGCGTCAAGAGTCTCTGTGAGGGAACCAATCTGGTTAACCTTGATAAGGATAGAGTTGCCTGCGCCCATCTCAATACCCTTCTGGAGGTATTTCACGTTGGTAACGAAGAGGTCGTCTCCTACGAGCTGGCAGCGGTCGCCGATAGCCTTGGTAAGCTTAACCCAGCCTTCCCAGTCTTCCTCTGAAAGACCGTCCTCGATAGAGTCGATAGGATACTTGGTAATGAGCTGCTCCAGATAAGCAATCTGCTCCTCTGTGGTGAACTTCTTGCCGTTAGGATCTTTCTTCTTGCCGTCCTTGAGCTGCTTGTAGTCATAATAGAAGGTGTCACCCTCTTTGAAGCAGAACTCTGAAGCTGCGCAGTCCATGGCGATGGTAACGTCCTTTCCGGGCTCGTAACCGGCGTTCTTGATAGCTGCGATGATGCAGTCAAGTGCGTCGTCGATACCGTCAAGCTTGGGGGCGAAACCACCCTCATCACCTACAGCAGTGCTGAGGCCGCGGCCCTTGAGCACCTTCTGGAGAGCGTGGAATACTTCTGCACCGATGCGGACAGCCTCTGCCTCGCTGCTGGCGCCTACGGGACGGATCATGAACTCCTGGAATGCGATAGGAGCGTCAGAGTGTGCACCGCCGTTGATAATGTTCATCATAGGAACAGGGAGAACATAGGCGTTGGTGCCGCCGATATACCTGTAAAGAGGCATGCCAAGATACTCTGCGGCTGCCTTTGCCACTGCCAGGGATACGCCAAGGATAGCGTTTGCACCGAGGTTGCTCTTGGTGGGGGTGCCGTCAAGCTCGATCATGGCTTTGTCAATAGCCCTCTGCTCAAATGCAGACATGCCGATGATGGCGGGAGCGATCTTGTCGTTGATATTTGCAACAGCCTTGAGCACGCCCTTGCCGCCGTAGCGCTTGGGGTCTCCGTCGCGAAGCTCAAGAGCCTCATTTTCACCTGTAGAAGCACCTGAAGGAACAGCTGCAACACCTTTAACACCAGATTCGAGGATTACTTCGGCCTCGATTGTAGGATTACCTCTTGAGTCGAGGATTTCCCTACCAGTTACTTGAACGATTCTCATTTTTACTAATATTTTAACTTGATTATTTAACTCTTGCTACACAGATTCCGCAGATGGATTTGCGGCCGGTCGCGTAATCGGCGATGCTTTGATGGTCGATGATGACCTGCATCTCTGCCATCGATGCGTGCATGAAACCTACTTTTGCATCGGCGTCATGAGGGCCGTATACAACGTTGCCGTCATTGTCGGTAACATAGGCCATTGCCACGTGTGCGATGTCCAGGCCTTCCGTTACGGCCATATAACCGATGATGTCACCGGTCTGGATGAAAGGCTCCGCCTTCTTGATATCGGTATCCTTGATATAGTACTGGGGAGTCTGGTTGAGCGTATTTTCTACATTCTTGATAGCTGCAAGGTTATTGGCGGCCACTGTGTCATCCGCTGCGTTTGCAAGCTGTTTGTAGTAAGCGATGTTGTTTGACATGAAGCCGATGGGATGGTCGAACACTTCCCCGCCGAACTCCTTTGTCTTGTCCTCCAGGATGCCGTTAGCCTGGGCCTGGCGGATCCACTCGGTAGTGTAATGTATCCTGTCTGAATAATGCTCTGTCTTGCCGTCACGGTATCTGGTCTGGAGAACATCGGCAGCGAAGCTGTAGAAGGCATTGTCCGGGTAAGCGGGATTGACGGCCGCCCTTGCAAGTGCGGTACATGTCTCTACGAAGAGGATGCAGTCCGTCTTGTTAAGATAGAGGGTGAGCTTTTCCGTATCCGATGCGTCAAGCGTTCCGGCTACATACTCCTTGCCCAAGAGGCTGCGGCCCGCAAGGGCCATGAGCTCCGGGGTGCTGACCTCCCTTGCGGAGGCTTCGCTGCGCAGGGACAGGACGATGTCGTTTGCAAGCGCAGAGTCTGCAGCGGTGGTAACGTAGTCACATTCAAACAGTTTTACTTCTTTTTTGGAATTCTGACCGCAACCGGAGAATATGGTTGCAGCAAGAAGCGCGATGAATGATAAGCGAATCATATGAGTATCTTTAGTATTTACATTAGTAATAGTCTGCAAATATACGAATACTTTATGAATTAGCCATTGAATAAATACAAAAAAGACGGCCGGTCTTTAAACCAGCCGTCTTTGTGCGGACGATGAGACTCGAACTCATACAGGCCAACGCCCACTACCCCCTCAAAGTAGCGTGTCTACCATTTCACCACGTCCGCAGGAAAAGTAGAGTGGATTGCTCCAACACTTTGGGACTGCAAAGATAGCGACAAAACTTTAATCTCCAAAAAAAAATTGAATTTTTTGACAAAACAATAAAAAGTCGTATATTTGCAGGCTTTCCACGGGATGGAAAGAAGTTAACAATTAATTATTTACATTTAAAACAGATTCACAATGGCTGTTAAAATTCGTCTTCAGCGCCACGGAAAGAAGAATTTCGCATTCTTCCACATTGTAGTGGCTGACTCCCGCGCTCCGCGCGACGGTCGTTACATCGAGCAGATCGGCTCTTACAATCCTAACACCAACCCCGCTACCATCGTTCTCAACAGCGAGCGTGCGCTTGCATGGCTGAACGTAGGTGCACAGCCCACCCTTACAACCCGCCGCATCCTCTCTTACGAAGGTGTTCTCCTTCGCAAGCATCTTGCAGGTGGCGTAGCAAAGGGCGCGCTTACACAGGAGCAGGCAGAGGGGAAGTTCGCAGATTGGAAGGCAGAGCACGATGCAAAGGTTGCCGGCAAGAAGCAGGGACTTGACAAAGCTGCCGCACAGGCAAAGAAAGCTGCACTCGATGCAGAGGCCAAGGTAAACGAGGCCCGCGCAGAGGCTATCGCCAAGAAGAAGGCAGAGGCAGAGGAAGCAGCTCGCAAAGCAGCTGAGGAAGCTGCCGCAGAGCCCGCAGCAGAGACTGCAGAGGCAGCAGAGCCTACAGCAGAGGAGGCTTAATATGCTGCAGATAGCTGCAGTATTGAAATCCAACGGCACAGAGGGCGAAGTCCTCATCGGTCTTAAGGACCTGTCTGCCGGGGAGATTAATACAAAGGAACCGGTGTTCATCAGTCATGACGGACTGCCGGTTCCTTATTTTATTGAAAAAATAACGCCCAGGGGCACAGGAAAGGCACTTGTACGCCTTACCGGCGTCACCACGCTGGACGAGTCAGAGGAACTTTGCGGACGCCCCGTCATGGCCCGCGCCTCCGACTACCCGGATCTCGGGGAAGAAGAGTCCCTGGAAGACCTTTTAGGCTGGACGGTCCTTGACCAGAAAGGAATCAAGGTAGGCGAGGTCTGCGCCATAGAAGACATTCCGGGCAATCCCTGCATTGAAGTCCGCACAAAAAAAGGACAGTACCTTCTGCCTCTGAACGAAGAACTGATACTGTCCGTAAATCCCGATTCCGGCGTGCTTCAGATGAAGGTTCCGGACGGTTTGGCTATATATTGACGGAAGCCGAAAATTCCAGGTTTTCCACACAGAAACAAAGGGGCAGGTCTGTCCTGTTGCTCTGCATCTTAACGTCAATGTAGTCGATGTTTCCAAGTTTGGTCAGGTCTATTTCCTTCCACTCCTTGCATACCTCCAGGGAACCGTCGTACTGGGCAAGCGTAAACTCAACCGTTCCGATAAAACTTGAATTCGCTTCCTGATAGCCGTAAATAACCACCTTTACATAGTCACCCTCCTGGAAAGCCGGAATGGCGGCGATTCCGTCATGCTCCGGAAGTCCGTAACGGGCGATAGTAACCATCTGGTTGGTATTGTTTACAAACATTTTCTTGGGAGTAAGGGTACCGTAACCCTTCTGTACAAACTGACATGTATGCTCCGGCATGCCCGGCCCGTATTTTACTGTCATGTAATACTTTGATTCATCATAACCGGTACCGAAGACACACAATTCGTGTGCAACATGGCCTTCCTCCAGGGTGTTGTCTGAAAGACCGACAAGGGCGCAACCGCCAAGGAAAGTGGTCTTGTCCTCTGAAGCCGTATTCAGGAAAGCCAGGAGTCCGGCTCCTGCAAAAGCGTCCTGGAAATAAACGCCGGAGTCTCCGGTCAGCTGGCCGGCATCGGAATAATCAAAATTGCAAACAGCCTCTACGGTGTAATTGCTTTCCGATTTGTTGCTGCCGCAGGAAACAAGAACTGCGGCGGCAGCCATAAATGACAAGATTGATTTGAGTTTCATATAGTTGTTACTTTATTATCAGTTCGTCAATGAACAGCCAGTCGTGGAATTTGCGGTCACTCCTGAATGCCTTGAACCTTACATAGCGCGCCTGCCTTTCCTTAAAGTCTCCCAGCAGGGTGTAAACCGCACCGTCGTCGGTGGCTTTGACCTGACAGAGCACCTCCGTTGTATCTGCAAAATTTACGCCATCCGGGCTTGTCAGGACCTGAATCTTCACAGGGAAGCCTATCCACGCGCCGATATTGGCCAGGAAATGCGCTCCTACAAAGCTGATTTGCTGTATTTTACCCAAATCTACCGTTACGTCGATGTCACTTTGGAAACCCTGCCAGCAGTCTCCCACATAGGTCCAGCCGCCCTGCAGTCCGTTTGTCAGGGCAGATTCACCCTCTGCCGGATACTGGGAACTGTACGGCAGATTGTACGTCACCTTGCAGCCACGGGCCAGATGGTTAAGTTCGATGCTCTTTTCCGGACGCTCCCCCCACTCCTTGTTAAGATCGAAGGGATTGTAGCCGAAGCTGCGCATCTTGTCTGTCAGAAGCACTGCGCGCGGGCGGAAACCGTCGAAGGACCTCTGTTCCTGAGGCGTCCATCCGATTTCCGCAATGGCAAAGGCGCGGGGGTAAGCCTTGAACTCGAAGTTTTCCACCGTTGGCACGTGTTCCGTCCAAAGGTTACCCTGCAAGCCAAGCAAACGGGAGGTATCCGGGAAACCGTCGGCCGGGTCATAGGCATATACGCGGGAAAGCGGCAGATAGCCGCCCACAAACTCTCCGAGGGCCAGGGGGTTGTCCTGATTACGGTTGATATAGCACCAGTTGCAGGGAGTCATAATAACGTCATGACCGGCCGCTGCGGCTATGGCTCCATGCTCCGTATCACGCCACGACATGACGGTGGCTCCGGGAGCAAGCCCGCCCTGCATAATCTCGTCCCAGCCAAGGAGACGACGGCCTTTTGACGCAAGGTATTCGTCAAACTGACGGACGAACCAGCTTTGGAGCTCGTCTACATCCTTAAGACCATGTTTTTTCATCCTGGCAATGCAGCGCGGGCAGGTCTTCCAGGCGGTTTTCGCGGCCTCATCGCCTCCGATATGGATAAACTCGGAGGGGAAAAGATCAATGACCTCATCCAGGATATCCTTGAACATCTGAAGAGCCTCGTCGCTGCCGGGACAAAGGTCCGATGTAAACACTGGACGGGTTCCGGTGCTGTCCAGGCAGGCTGTACCCGGATAAGCCTTGGTAACTTCCAGGCTGTGGCCGGGAAGCTCTATTTCCGGGATAACTGTTATATGGCTTTTGGCGGCATGCGCCAGTATCTCCCTGATATCGTCCTTGGTAAAATAGCCGCCGAAGGCCCCGGGCTCCCCTTCCACGGCATAATTATGCCCTGATTCGTCCCATTCCTTCCATGTAGCTTTGTCACGCCATGCGGCACGGCTTGTCAGAAGCGGATATTTGTCTGTCTGGATACGCCAGCCGGCATCGTCTGTAAGATGAAGGTGAAGCACATTCAACTTAAGCAGTTCCATGATTCGTATCTGCTTGAGTATGAAGTCTTTATCCCTGAAATGGCGGGAGAGGTCAAACATCAGTCCCCTGTGGCGCAGGCGCGGGTAATCAAAGATTTCGCAAGCGGCAAGGCGGCCGTCCCCGCACATTAGTTTCATGTACTCCAGGGACATTTTTCCGCGGTATGCGCCTTCCTCTGTAAGCGCCTCAACCACAGCTGTTTTCCCTTTTATTGTAAGCCGGTAGGCTTCCTTGGCGGCATAGTCCGGGAGGCCTTTTACGGCAGCTTTGAATTTACGGCCGCCGATGACGGTTTTCACGGCGACATCGGCAGATGTTTCACCCTGCAACAGAGTTGCCGAAACAGGCTTTGGGATAAGCACGTCGGGGCCGGTCTGCGCAAATGAATCGAAGCAGAGCGCAGCGGCCAGTAAAATGGTCAGGAAATGTTTCATCGGAAGTATTTACCAATAAGCGGAAGTCTGCCTGGCGGCAGGTCCTTCCAAAGTATGAATGCGACGAAGGCCAGTATCAGAAGAGTGTTGGCGACAAGCCTTGGAACAGCGCTTAAATACTTGGCACTGAATATCATACCGACATAAAGGACGGCTGTTAGAAGCACGTACAGGAAGATATCCTTAAGCGGATAGTTCACCGGATAATACTTCCTGCCCACAAAATAAGAGAGCAGCATGGCTACGCCGTAACCGGCAACGCCGCCCCACGCGCAGGCCATGTATCCGTACTTTGGTATGAACAGCAGGTTTACAGCAATCAGCACCGCGCAGCCGGCACCGGAGAAAACGGCTCCCCAGATAGTCCTGTCGGTAACTTTATACCAGAATGAAAGGTTGAAGTAGACGCCCATCATAATCTCTGCGGACATCACTATGGGAACAACCTTAAGGCCTTCCCAGTAACCCGGCTGGATAATGTAGCGCAGGATATCCAGGTAACCCATTACAACCAGAAATGCCAGCAAGGTGAAGATTATGAAATACTTCATGCCCTTGGCATATGTTTCCTTGCTGTCCTTCTCTTTTACGGAACCGAAGACAAAGGGTTCGTAGGCATACCTGAAGGCCTGGGTTATCATGGCCATTATCATGGCTATCTTGACAACGGCCCCGTAAATACCCAGCTGAACCTTGCCTTCTTCCCCGGGACAGACGATGGGATATAGAATCTTGTCCGCGGTCTGGTTCAGGATTCCGGCAAGGCCCAGGATAAGGATGGGCCAGCTGTAGGACAGCATCCTTTTCATGAGCGGCTTGTCAAAGCCTTCCCTTAAGATTTGCATGTCCTTAAGGAAGAACAAGGTAATGAACGCCGTACAGAACAAATTGATATAGAATACATTACCGACGTCCACCTTAACAGGCAGGACTACAAAGACAAGCAGGTTGATGCTGATGTTCAGTATTATGAACAGCAACTTCAGGGAGGCGAATTTAACGGCCTGTTTCCGGTATCGCAGATTGGAGAACAGGATGGCCTGAAAGGCATCTATAGCCACGGTCAAAGCCATCGTCCATATATAAGAAGGGTGGTCTCCGTATCCCATCGACGACGATATCGGCTTAAGGAAAACGAGTACCAGTAAAAAGAAGGCCGCCGATACACCCAAAACCGACCACAGGGCGGTGGAAAAAACCTTACGGGGATTTTCTTCCTCTTTGTTGGCAAAGCGGAAAAAGGTGGTTTCCATTCCGAAGGTCAGCAGGACAAGAAGCAGGGCGGTGTAGGCGTAGAGATTTGTCACTACGCCGTATCCACCGCTTTCTGCCGATATTTTATAGGTATACAAAGGCACCAGCAGGTAGTTCAGGAACCTGCCCACGATACTGCTGAGACCGTAAATTACGGTATCCTTTGCCAGTGCCTTGAAATCTGCCATTTACTTGATTACGCCAAGTTCTTTGCCGACTTTGATGAAGGCGGCGATAGCTTTGTCAAGATGCTCTTTCTTATGGGCGGCGCTTAGCTGTACGCGGATGCGGGCCTGGCCCTTGGGAACTACAGGATAGTAGAATCCGGTAACAAATATGCCTTCTTCCGCCATCTTGGCAGCGAACTTCTGGCTGAGAGGTGCATCGTAGAGCATAACGGCGCAGATTGCACTCTGGGTGGGCTTGATGTCGAATCCGGCGGCAATCATCTTGTCGCGGAAGTAAGCCACGTTCTGCTGCTGGATGTCATGGAGCTCGTTGCTTTCAGAAAGCATCTTGAACATCTCAATTGCAGCAGCGGCAATCATAGGAGGGATAGAGTTGGAGAAGAGGTAAGGACGTGAACGCTGGCGCAACATGTCGATAATCTCTTTGCGGCCGGTTGTAAAACCGCCCACGGCGCCGCCGAAGGCCTTTCCAAGGGTACCGGTGAAGATATCGATCTTGCCATAGCAGTTGTATTGCTCTGCAACGCCGTGGCCGGTCTTTCCTACAACGCCGGCGGAGTGGCTTTCATCCACCATAACCAGGGCGTCGTACTTTTCTGCCAGGGCGCAGATCTTGTCCATGGGGGCTACATTGCCGTCCATAGAGAATACACCGTCCGTGCAGATAATGCGGAATCTCTGGGCCTGGGCCTCTTTGAGGCAGTTTTCCAGTTCTTCCATGTTGGCGTTTGCATAGCGGTAACGAACTGCCTTGCAAAGTCTTACGCCGTCTATGATGGAAGCGTGGTTGAGGGAATCGGAAATAATTGCATCTTCTGCGGTGAGCAGCGGCTCAAAAACACCGCCGTTGGCATCGAAGCAGGAGGCGTAAAGAATAGTGTCCTCTGTCTTGAAGAAGTCCGATATCGCCTTTTCCAGCTGCTTGTGAAGGTCCTGCGTTCCACAGATGAAACGGACCGATGACATACCGTAGCCACGGTCTTTCATCGCCTTTTCTGCTGCCGCGATAAGCCTTGGATTGTCTGCCAGGCCAAGATAGTTGTTGGCACAGAAGTTAAGAGCCTTGGAACCGTCTTCCAGCGTGATTTCCGCGCTCTGGGGAGATGCGATATTCCTTTCATTCTTGTAAAGTCCGGCCTCTTTTATAGCGGCGAGCTCATCCTGAAGATGTTTTTGAAATTTTCCGTACATGGTTTTATGTTTTTATTGTTTTAGCGTTTTTTGTTAGTCTTACAAAATTAATAATTATATTTGCACTCGCAAAATAAAAAACCGCATAACGGAAAAAACACTAAGATGAAAAACGTACTCGTAATAGGTTCTACCGGCCAGATTGGCTCGGAGCTCACAATGAAGCTCAGGGGAATGTACCCTGACGGAAACATCGTTGCAGGTTTTATCAAAGGTGCAGAGCCCACAGGTATCCTCCTGGAGAGCGGCCCCAGCGCAGAGGCGGACGTCCGCAACGCCCAAGGCCTGGCAGACATCGTAGATAAATACAAGATTGACACCATCTACAACCTTGCCGCACTGCTTTCCGCAGTCGCAGAGCGCAAGCCCCTCCTTGCCTGGGACATCCAGATGAACGGCCTTATCAACATCCTTGAGGTCGCCCGTGAAAAGGGTTGCGCAGTGTTCACTCCCAGCTCAATCGGCTCGTTCGGCCCGGAAACACCCCGCGTAAACACTCCCCAGGACACCCTCCAGAGGCCCCGCTCCATGTACGGAGTCACAAAGGTTGCCACTGAGCTCCTGAGCGACTATTATTTCCATAAATACGGAGTGGATACCCGCGCCGTCCGTTTCCCCGGACTCATCTCCAACGTTACACTTCCCGGCGGCGGCACAACTGACTATGCAGTAGAGATTTACTATGCTGCAGTCAAGGGAGAGGAATTCGTCTGCCCTATTGCAAAAGGCACTTTCATGGATATGATGTACATGCCGGACGCACTCAAGGCCGCAGTGGACATCATGAACGCAGACCCTTCAAGGCTGGTTCACCGCAACGCCTTCAATGTCGCCTCCATGAGCTTCGACCCTGAAATCATCTATAACAAGATATGCGAGCATATCCCCGGATTCAAGATGCGCTATGAAGTTGACCCTGTACGCCAGGCTATCGCAGATTCCTGGCCGGACAAGATGGACGACAGCTGCGCCCGCGCCGAATGGGACTGGTCCCCGGCCTACGATCTTGAAACTATGACAGTGGATATGATTGAATCACTCAGAAAGAAGTTCTCTTTGTAGAACTTCTTCTTTTTTTGCAGCCTTGGCGTCTTCCGCCGCTTTCTTGCGGCGATAGTACTCTATGTATTTCTGCAGGAGGGCTTCCTCTTCTGCCTGGCGCTTGCGCATTTTCTCCAGGGCTTCAAGCTTCTTCTTACGCTCTTTCTCCAGCTTGATGGCGGCCTTCTCTGCGGCGCGGGCGGCATCCAGGCTGTCCAGGCGGGCCCATTCCCGTTCTTTGCGCTCTTCCTTTTCCCTGCGGATGCGCTCTTTTTCCGTCAGTGGTTTGGCAGCAGCAACGCTGTCCTTGGACGCCTTGGCGGCCGTTGTATCCACAGCGGTTTTTGCATTTGACAGCGTATCAGC
>OMVB01000156.1 GCA_900314395.1 uncultured Prevotellaceae bacterium
TAACATAATTGATTATGATTCTGTAACTAGTCTGTATGGTAGTTTTGATCAGTTACAATAGTTCGTTAATTTTATAGATTTTACGCCACGGCGCGGACGCCGTAGAATAAGAGTTCTTTGAAATCAGTGTTATTTAATCGCAAGTTCGCGTGTTTCGCGGACATTGCAATAAATCGATCCACCATTGCAGCGTTGTGCAGCAGGGTTTTGGTCGCCCCGACCGAAAGGTTGTGCCCTTCCTGCCGGGCGTAAGCCCTGGCAACGTTGACGGAGGAGAGCGAAGCGTTGAACGCGAAGGCCAAAGCCTCCTTGTTCCGCGCCTGGCAGTGAGTAAGCCCAGTGAACTGCTTGGCATCGCGGAAGACGAACTCCAACTGGAACCTCGTTCGGTAGATGTCGAAGATGTCACGAGCGGAGAGCGACAGGTCCGTAGAGAAGAACACCTTTCTGCTCTGCGTCTTCTTATCGGTGTCCAGATAGTCAACGATGACGACACGGACTTCACGGCCGAGGCTTACGGCCCAGACGTCGGCGGTATATAGCTTATAGACGAGTTTGCCATCGACGGAGTACTCTTCCTTGAAGATGGTCGTGTCGAGGTTCTTGAGATCAACCTTCCCGGCGAACTTTTGCGGACGACCTCTCTTCTTGGTCTTTGGACCACGGTAGAGGTACTTCAGGTTCACGTCATCGCGGAAGCGACTTATGATGTTGAAGCCCAGAGTCTTGACACCGGTAACGAAGCTTTCCTTGGAAAAGTATGCGTCAGCTACGATGAGATTGCAGATGGACAAAAGTTGCTTGCTTATGCGAGACAGCATCCTCAGGTACCAACCCGTAAGAGAATCCGGATCTTCCATGCCCTTGGTGCACTTGGGCTTGCGCCCTCGGCACTTCTGGGTGAAGGTCTGTTCCGCTTTCAGGAACACTGCATCCTTGGCGTCCGCATCAACAACTGAGAGTCCCAGGATCTCAAGCCCATGCTTGATGGCACCGGCACAACCGGACCAGAACCAGTCCACGCCCGGAGTTTTCTTCCCGGCCTTGGGTATGAAGCATGGATCGATGCCTATTGCTATGCGATGTCCAGTCATCGGAGAAAGGAAGTGGCGGTTGAACGAAAGCCAGTCAAAGGACTTCTTGAAGTTCTGGCGGAAGCGGCTCTCACATGAGCGGCCACACCTCGCCATCTGGGTGAAGTTCATGCGTCCGGAGGATGTGAGAAAAAGTTCCATGGTCTCGATGATGAATGTTCGGAAAGATTTGCTTAAATTTGTCATGCTCGAGAGGGCTGCTGCAACCATCTCTCTCAGCTGGATAAGGGGCTTGATTTTCATGTTCTGTAACCTAAAGTGTGGTAACTCTAAGTTACTGAAAATCAAGCACTTATCCAAATTTTTCAAGCATTATTTTCGCGATTTTTTAACACTTTTTTCGGCTTTTGTTCAAGGTCGATCGGAGGGTGTCTCTGGCACCCCGGAACGGACTATTGTTGTTGTAATGAATTGAAAATTATACAGTTTTTAAATTTTTAACGAAGTATTGTTGTAAATTTGCAAGAATTAAACCCTTATGTCCTTTTTTAACCGCATATTCTCCAATAAGCGAAGCACGTCGCAGCAGACTCCTGAAAGCAAGGAGCCCGTGACTGTCTCGCCTAATGCACATACTCGTGAATATGCCCAATTGTTGAAGTTCACCCAAGCCTTAAATTCTCTCCTAATGTCAGACAAGTTCCTGGCCAGGAGTGACTACAAACGCTTAGTGGAGGATTATGCGGAGTTGAACAATTTCTTCCAGAATCAAAAGGCTGCCAAGACTCTCAGCTATTTCTGCTCAGTCAATGGTATACCAGTAGCTGAGGTAGAAGCCTTCCTGCGAAATTATGCGGATATGACCAACTTGGTTTCAGGTGCTGATTGCATCCGGCAGCATAATCAGACGTACATTCAGCGACATCTGGAGTCGGAGAAGGATTATCTGGACAACATATTGAAGTCGGTTGACCCGGCTATAAGCCTGGATGCAGAACAGCGGCAGGTGGTGCTCTCTGATGAGGATTACACGCTAGTTATTGCCGGCGCCGGCGCCGGAAAGACAACTACTGTGGCGGCTAAGGTCCGGTATCTGGTTGAGCGCCAGCACGTAGATCCAGAGAAGATTCTGGTGATTTCGTTCACCAACAAGGCTGTGGGCGAACTGCGGGATAAA
>OMVB01000158.1 GCA_900314395.1 uncultured Prevotellaceae bacterium
TTCGACTGAGCGCCAGCGAATGGAGAAATCTCACTTCTGCCACGCAGCAAGTGGGTTATCCTTTTGCCATCAAGATTTGGATTAGCGATAAATAATCCTTAATTTTGTAGGGATACATTGGATAAAACCAGAACAGAAAATGACAGCACAAAGCGAACAGGCTCTTGAAAACGGACTTATCGCAACTCTCAAGGACATGAGCTACGAGTATGTCCAGATTAAAGAAGAAACGAACCTGATTAATAACTTCAAGACGCAACTGGAAAAGCATAATGCCAAAGCCTTGGCAGAAATCGGACGAACATCGTTTACAGAAAATGAATTCGAAAAAATCCGAATCTTTCTTGAAGGAGGCACCCTTTTTGAAAAATCAAAGAAACTCAGAGATTTATTTCCATTAGAAACAGACGATGGCCAGCATCGAATCTGGGTAGAATTTCTGAACAAGAATCATTGGTGCCAAAATGAATTTCAGGTATCGAACCAAATAACAATTGAAGGAAGGAAAACCTGCCGCTACGATGTCACAATCCTTATCAACGGACTTCCTCTCGTTCAGATTGAACTAAAGAAAAGAGGAGTCGAACTTAAACAGGCATACCAACAGATTCAACGATACCAGAAGACGTCTTTCCGCGGGCTATTTGATTACATACAGATATTTGTTATTTCAAACGGCGTCAACACCCGTTACTTTGCAAATAATCCGAACTGCGGCTACAAGTTTACATTCAATTGGACTCTTCCAAGCAATGAGCCAATAAACGATCTAAGCCAGTTCGCGACTCATTTCTTCGACAAATGTACCCTTGGTAAAATGATTAGTAAATACATAGTCATGCACGAGGGAGACAAGTGCCTTATGGTACTTCGTCCTTATCAATACTATGCCGTAGAAAAAATCCTTGACCGCGTTCAAAACACTAATAAGAACGGATACATCTGGCACACAACCGGCGCCGGAAAAACACTAACGTCATTCAAGGCAGCCCAACTCGTTGCAGAGCTTGACGGAGTAGATAAAGTCCTTTTTGTAGTTGACCGCCACGATCTTGATACTCAAACAAAAGCCGAATACGAAGCTTTTGAGCCGGGAGCCGTTAACGGTACCGATGACACATATGAACTTGTTAAGCGACTCAAATCGGACAAGAAAATCATACTTACGACTATCCAGAAACTGAATACCGCGATTAAAAAGGACTTTTACAACAAGCGTATTCAAGAGCTGACGGAAAAGAAATTCGTAATGATTTTTGACGAGTGTCATCGCAGCCATTTCGGGGAATGCCACAAAAACATCGTCACCTTCTTCCGAAATCTTCAGATCTTTGGTTTTACCGGTACTCCCATTTTTAAGGAAAATGCCAAGCAAGATATAACGACAAAAGCAGTATTCGGCGATTGTCTGCATAAGTACATGATTAAGGATGCTATCGCAGATGAAAACGTTCTAGGTTTCCTTGTTGAGTATTATCAAGGCAAAATAGATGCAAATCCGGACAGCGAGATCCGAATGAAAGAGATTGCCCAGTTTATTCTTAACAACTTCCGCAAATCAACATTTGACGGTGAATTCAACGCCCTGTTTGCTGTTCAATCTGTGCCGATCCTTTTGAAATACTATAAGATTTTCAAAGACCTCCAACCGGACATCAGAATAGCCGCCATATTTACTTATGCGCCCAATTCAAGTCAGGACGATGCCAAAACGGGAATGAACCAAGGCTTCGAAACTGACACAGTGCTGTCTGACGAATTACAGGCCATAATGGACGACTATAATGCTCATTTTGGGACATCATTTACCACCGACAACTTTGGCGCATATTACGATGATATCAACGAGCGTATGAAAAAGCGCAAAGCAGGAATGGAGCCGATTGACCTGCTCATGGTTGTCGGCATGTTCCTGACCGGCTTTGACGCCAAAAAACTTAATACGCTTTATGTAGATAAGAATTTGGAATACCATGGCTTGCTACAGGCATTCAGCCGTACAAACCGAGTCCTGAACGAGAAAAAGCGATTTGGAAAAATTCTTTGTTTCCGCGACCTTAAAGAAAAAGTCGATGAATCCCTTAAACTGTTCAGCGCCGGAGGTATTGAAGATGTACTTAAAGAACCTTTCACTGAAGTAAAACGCTCTTTCAACGAGATGTGCGAGCATTTCCTTTTGCGTTATCCCACAATGGAATACGTTGATGGCCTGCAAAGTGAATACGATAAAAAGAACTTTTTGCTTGCATTCCGTGAAATAATTAAGAAACGGGCAGAGATTCAGCTATATGAAGATTTCAATGCCGATGACCCGGGACTTATTTTATCAGAACAAGACTATAATGATTACAGATCCAAGTATTTGGATATGACTGTAGGGTTCATAAAAGAAGAAAATACAGATAAGCCCGACACGTTGGAAGAGCCTGACGAAGAATATGGAGATGGTGTTAAACTGGAAGATATTGATTTCTGCCTGGAACTGCTTCACAGTGACGTAGTTAATGTAGCTTATATCCTCTCCTTAATCAATAATTTGAATCCTTCTGACGAAGATTACGAACAGAAACGTCAGGAAATTCTTGACACCATGATCAAGGACGCCACAATGCGTAAAAAGACCCGTCTTATCGACGATTTCATTAAAGAGAATGTCGATTCTGACAAAGATGGTTTCCAACGTGCAAAAGCAGACGGAACGATGGATCTGGAAGCCCGGTTAAAGAACTATATTATCACAAGAAAAACCGAGGCTGTCGAGAATCTGGCACAAGCAGAAGGAGTAGATCCCGAAGCACTGGGAAAGTTCATGTCAGAATATGACTACCTGGGCCGCGAAAAGCCGGAAATCATCCAGGAAGCCGTTCGTAAAAAGAAAATAGGCCTTCTGGCCCGCAGCGCAACCGTTCGCCGCATTATTGAAAAACTAAGAGATATCATTGACCTTTTTAACTGGGAATAAAAATATGAGCGAAGAACTGCAACAACGTCTGCGCACCCAATTGTGGGAAGTAGCCAATAAACTCAGAGGTAATATGACAGCCGGTGACTTTATGTATTTCACACTCGGCTTCATCTTCTACAAATACCTCTCAGAGAAGATTGAACTGTATATAAACGATCAATTAAAAGAAGATGGTCTTACATACAAGCAAGCATGGGCTTCTAATGAAGACGAGCTCAAAAACGAGATTAAGAAGATATGTATGGAAGACCTCGGCTACTTCATCGAACCGGAGTATCTTTATTCCTCAATTATCGACAGCATCAGCCACAAAGAAAACATCCTGCCCCAGTTGGAGAGGAGTCTCAAGAAGATTGAGGATAGCACCATTGGCCACGAGAGTGTGGACGATTTCGGTGGCCTCTTCTCCGACATCGACCTGGCTTCCCCGAAGCTGGGCAAGACGGCGGACGACAAGAACAGGCTCATCAGTGACGTGCTGGTCGCCCTCAACGGCATTGACTTCGGCCTTGATGAGGCACAGGACATTGACATCCTTGGCGATGCCTACGAGTATATGATTGGCCAGTTCGCAGCTGGTGCCGGCAAGAAAGCCGGCGAGTTCTACACACCTCAGGAAGTCAGCCAGATCCTCTCCGAGATTGTAATTACCGGCAAGACCCGTCTCAAGAACGTGTATGACCCAACATGCGGCAGCGGCTCCCTACTGCTCCGCACGGCCCGCAACGGTAATGCAGATGAAATCTTCGGTCAGGAAAAGAATCCCACAACCTTCAACCTGGCCCGAATGAATATGCTGCTTCACGGCGTGAAATACCGTGACTTCGACATCCAGAACGGCGACACGCTGGAGAAAGATGAATTCGGTGACAGGCAGTTTGACGCAGTAGTTGCAAATCCGCCATTCTCCGCAGAATGGACGGCAGACGCCAAGTTCAACAACGACGACCGCTTCAGCAAAGCCGGTGTCCTGGCACCCAAATCCAAAGCCGACTACGCTTTCATCCTCCACATGATTTACCACCTGGGCGATGGTGGCACAATGGCATGCGTAGCTCCCCACGGAGTTTTGTTCCGTGGCGCTGCAGAAGGCAAGATTCGTCAGTTCCTTATCGAAAAGAAGAACTACATTGACGCCATAATAGGCCTCCCGCCCAACATCTTCTACGGCACCAGCATCCCTACCTGTATCCTGGTGATGAAGAAGTGCCGCAAGGAGGATGACAACATCCTCTTCATCGATGCCAGCAAGGAATTCGAGAAGGTCAAGACCCAGAACAAACTGCGTCCGGAGCACATCGAGAAGATTGTCAGTACCTACCGTGAGCGCAAGGAGATTGAGAAATACAGCCACTGCGCCACCCTGCAGGAAATCAAGGACAACGACTACAACCTCAACATCCCGCGCTACGTTGACACCTTCGAAGAAGAAGAGGAGATTGACATCAAGGCTGTGATGGCTGAAATCAAAGACCTGGAGGCCAAACGTGCCGAGCTGGATGCCCAGATTGACGTGTACCTCAAGGAACTCGGCATCATCTAATCCCTAATCACTTATTTGACTGACAGACAATCGTTATGAGCGAGACTCAAAAACATACAAAGCCTAATGTCCCGAATTTGTCGGATAAGCGAGAGCAGATGGAATCGGAGATTCATTCTGCCGAGCGAGAGGCAAATGTGGGGCGGAACGTCCCAAATTTGAGATTCCCGGGGTTCGAGGGTGAATGGGA
>OMVB01000152.1 GCA_900314395.1 uncultured Prevotellaceae bacterium
TATATTTCATTAAATGGGTCAAACTTTTCTTCGGGTTCCTCTTCATCATTCTCTTCGTCTTCGGGATATTCATCCAGTTCGTCTATAATTATCTGCTTGACATCATTTCTGATTTTGTCGAAGTTGTCCTGGACTGTTCTCTTTATTGTCTCTTGTATGGTTCTTTCTACTTCGTCGTCGAGAATGGTTTTTATTTCTTTTTTAGAAAGGTTATCTCTTATTTCGTCGGCCATCTCGTACAGTTTTTCCTCATTTGGTATGAGCCCGGAATCCAATGCTTGTTCTTGGGCTTTTCTTAAGCACCAGAAGGTAATTATTGTGTTGGATTTACTTTCGCTGTAAATCTCTTCTCGGATTCTGTCGTCGTCAAATGAGGTCATTTGAGGCAGTTTCTGATTGGTCTTCATCTTCTTGTTCCAGGCTTCGATGTCTATTTGGATTTCGCCGCAGAAGAGTTTCTTTTCTATCCTTGTATTGTTGTTGTCAGCCACTTTCCCGAAGAAGTATCCCTGTGTAAGTGTTTCAATTTTTGAGATTGGCATCAGTTCTTCCTGATGGAACGAGATGGATACTGATTCGGAATCTATATTCTGTGTCTGTGACTGTTGTTCACGGTATTCACGTCCGAAGGACTTGTTAAGGTCTTCTGCGGTCTTGCCGTTTACCTGTCCGGCGAATATGTTGCCGACGGTATTGAAGATAACGTCTGCCTCCTTCTGCGAGTAGTCACGTATGAGCTGGGACTTATCCTGTGCGCCAAGGACTATGGCGACCTTGTTGGAACGTGCCGTTGCAATGAGGTTGTCGAGGCCTTTGATGAAGATGGTCGGCAACTCGTCAAGCAGTACGCCGCACTTGCGCTTTCCCTTATGGTTAATCAGCTTGAACATCCTTGATGTGAAAAGTGCCAGTGTGGTACCGTAAATCTGCTGACGGTCCGGGTCGTTGCCGACACAGATGATTTTCGGTTCGTCAGGGTTGTTGATATCCAGTGAGAAGTCGTCTCCGGACAGTACCCAGTAAAGAGCTGGCGAGGCCATCTTGTTCAGCGGAATCGTTGCAGAAGCAATCTGACCTTGCAGCTGGTCCTGTGCGTTGGCTTCGAGGGCGGATGCGAATGGCTTAATTTTGGTTTCAAGCTCTGGGTAACCGGCAAGGATGGCGAATACTTTCTTGTAGTCTATTGACATAAGTTCAATGACATGAGGGAAAGTACAGTAGATACCGTCCTTGTATATGGATAGGAAATAGATGATGGAGTCCAGGAATACCTTCGCGGACATTGCGAAGAAGTCTTCTTTCTCGACGGTTCCCGGAGCAACGTTCTTCATGACGATATCAGCAATTTCCGCCGAGTCCGCAGGATCTTGGATGTATCTCTTATGGATTGGATTGCATCGGTTGGAATATCTTGGGTCTTTGAAGTTGATTACAAAGAATTCCGGTGATTTGGGAGGACGAATCCACTCGGGTTCGTGTTCTGATTTTCCGTAATTGGGATTCTTCATCATCGGGTATTTCCTGACCGTCTCATTGTAAACGATTTCGGTAAGGTCTGGGAATTTGTAATCATATACGAACATTGTGTATCCCTTTTCTATCATCTGTTCGATGAACGGATTATAGACGGAGAATGACTTACCGGAACCAGGTGTTCCGAGAATCATTGTCGCACGGAAGGGATTCACGACATTTATCCAGCCGTTATGGATCTTCTGTTTGTATTGATATTTTGTCGGGATGTTAATGGAGTCCGGAGTTTCCATTAAGACATTGCATTGCTCGAATGTCTCGTTTACATCATTTGAGGGCTGCTTGAATGCGTGCAGGTTCCTGCTTATCATAGCAATAGACCATGAGAGCATAAGGAAGCCTGTTAATGTGGTCGCTATGTACCATGCGACTCCATTTGGCCATAAGAAGAACAGCAACGCGCCTGCGGCGCCCACTCCGCCAATAACCCTCCAGTTGGCTTTCTTCCCTTTGCCCGAGCGTACTACATGCGTAAAAACAATAAGCACAAGGATTATCAGCTTTGTGCTTGTAGGGGAATCGAAGACACCACCTTCTCTTAGTTGCAGCAGCACGTTCCTTACGCTCTGGTGCGTCAGCCCCAGTCCAGCAAAGAACGGGTGGGCGAAGTAGTATATGTTTATTGACAAAATAACATATGCAAACAGTAGAAGGGCAAAGTAATATTTCTCGTATTCAGCTTTATTGGCGGCCATTGTAAATTATTGTTTAAGAAATTGAACAATTTGAACAACAAGGATTATTTTATTCATCTATGTAATCGTTGCTGTTCTCGGGCACATCAAGTTCTTGATTGGTATTGTTGTCATTTATTACTTGGTCTTCCGGCTCAATCGTTTGTGTTTGTTCAGTGGGCTCAGAAGCAGATGGTCCGTTGTCTTTATCTTCCACTGTTGCCGGTTCTTCTGGAGCTTCCATGTCTGTATTGTTTTTGGGACTTAATTCCTTTTTCAGTGCTTGGAAGTACAGTGTCTTGGCGGGGTTTTTATCATAGGAGTTCCCTTCTGCGTCCCACATGCAAGCTTGACCGTAGCAGTCCGTACCGAACATTGGGTATTCTCCTTCTGCATGAGTCCCGTGAATCTTCATTATCTGTCCGTGGACGTTACAGAATTCTCCTTCTTTCTTTTTTAGGATTTGTTTGACTTCTTCCACTCCTACTTTTATGGAAGATTCATGTCTTTCATCATCCTTGACAAGGTAGCAACTTATAGGTTTGGGGGATTGATAGTTGGAGAGTTGTTTCATGAAGTTCTTAATCTCGTTGTTGTGGTCATCGATGATTGTGACTTCATTTTTATTCTTCTTTAAGATATAAAAATAAAATTCTGTTCTCATGATCAATAGTTCGTTAGTTTTATGGATTTATTTTTAATTGATTTTTTGTTCTTTGATATCTTCTGCAAAGCTTCTTATCTTTTCAAGAATTGTCTCGGGAGAATTCTCCTGGGATACAATGTAAGCTGCGGTCATGAGCGTCATGTTCTTTAACTCAGGGTCTGCCAGAAGTGCAATACTTAAATCCTTAAGTATGTTTTCATCGTATTCGGTTGTGAAGTACGTGCGACCGTTTTCATCGGTAAGCGTGTTAAGTGTTAATTTTATTTCCATTTTGCTTTACTTTTTTTGTGTTCTTTTTTATTTGTCCTCCGGACGAAGATGCCAGTTGGTTTCTTAATCCTTGAAGTATCTGTTCAATTTGTTTCTTGTCTTCTGACAGGTTGATTTTTTTATCTTCCTTGATGTCGAAGTCGTTCTTTTCAGTGAGATTGGAAAGAGAGAAATGTCTCTTAAGTTCAGAACCTTTATACGCGGTCTTGCTTTCTTTGTCCACGAAGGTTATTCCGAAGATTCCGCCATCCGGAGTTCGGGATAATCCGACTTGTATTCCCACATTGGAAAGTATCCTTTGATACTGGCCAATGTTTTTTGCATGTTGCAGGCAGTAAGCAGTAGTGAGATCTACTCTTTCCAATGTTGCAAGACGCCGGGCATTCTCTTCTTCCGAAAGAGGACGTTTTACCTTGTTTTCTTGGATCCTGTCTTCCATTTGAAGATACAGGTCCTGTTTCATTGTTATCTCTGATATCCTCTTTGTAGACTTCTCTCCTTTATCATCTAGCCCTTGGAATATGAGATGGAAGTCATTACCCTCCGTAAGTTTTACATTGACACCCATTCCTTCCATTATAGTTTGGAATTGTTTGAATGTTGTAAACTTGTATGTAAGAGCTTCGTCAAACAAGGCCTTGTATTGTTTTGTGACATTTCCGGCTTTGGTATTAAACCTTAGCCACGTCGGTATTTTCAGTTTTTTCTTCTTTTCTTCATTACCTATTACGTAATGGTATTTCTTAGAAAGTTTCTTTAGCAACTTTTGTAGTTTCAACTCAGAGAAGGAGTCCTTGATTTTTCTGCCTTTTTTGTTTGTTTTTATTGAAACTACATGATAGTGTACCCTGTCAATGTCTTTGTGTTTATAGACAATGACAGGCTGCTCATTAAATCCGAGCCCTTGCATAAGCTCTTTGGCGAAGGCAAGGGCGTCGGAATCGGAAAGCTGTTCTGAAGGAACGTCAGGATTTGGATTGATTGCCATTTGAAAGGAGATATTCTCTGTTCGGATATTCATCCTTTCATACCGGGCGAATGTCCTTTCGAAATCTCTGATGGTATTTCTGTTGTTGTCAAAATTGTAAGAGCCAATGATGTCTGCGACACCCTTGGCTACTTTATTTTGGTTATATCTGAGGGTGCCGAATACGGTTCCTCTCGATGCTAACATTTTGACAACCATAAATACCTCTTATATTTTTTCAAACATGAAGTTTATCTCCTGACGTGGGAACGTTCCTCTTCATTCTTCACTTGCAGCTTGTTCTCCTTCAGCTTTCTTAGCTGAACCGCACAGCGTGATGTCAAATACGGAGACGTTGTGATGGAAGAACTGTTTTCCGGAGTCATCTTTGGTGACTTCAAATTTGTACCTTCCAACGACATTGATGAGGACACCTTTTTTGAGGTAATCTACGAGTTTCGTTTTGTTCATTGTAACGTCGTAGAACATGGAGGACTTTTCGTCTCCCTTCTGGTCGTTGCAAGCAAGAGTGAAGGTCACGAATTCTGACTTGACTCCTTGCTTGGATGTGGACTTGACTGCTGCATCTGCAACCAGTCGTCCGGTAAGCATAATTACTGCCATAATACTGATTATTTGTTAAACTTTGTGTTAGTTGTCAAGTTGGAGATTTCCCACTTGACTTATTATTTCTTTCATGATATCTCTTATTTCGATTGTCATTTTTTCAATGTGATTTAGTTGGTAGGTAAGAAACATTGTGTTAATGACTGGATCTCCGTTTTTCTTCTTTGCTGTTGCAAGAGTGTTGATATGCTTGACTACTTGATTGTAGTTTGTACCGATTTTTGACAACTTTGCAGATATTTCATTTATCTGGTTCCTTATGGCTCGGTCTGTCATCTTAACAGTCTTGATAGTGTGTCTTTTATTAAGGACACAAGCACGGATATATTTAGTCTTTGATAAATAATCAAGACTGCGCATATTTGATAATAATTGTTCGTATTCCGACATGTTTAATCGGAATGTTATTATCTTATTTTTTTGGACATTTGGTTCTTTTTTTTTCGGAGGCATACTAAGACAATTATAGTTTCTTACATATCTTAACCAGTTCGGCGGATAACTCAATTATATGTTCTCTGGTTTGGTTTTCTTTCCATTTTCGATTTTATTTTTGATTTTATTTTTAATATATTTTGTCGTTATGTTTCTAAAAAAGGCTTCGACTCCGGAGAGCCTTTCCCCGATTGGTCACTATCGGGCAAGATGAACCCCGTAAGGGGTGGTGTTTTTGAATTATGGGGATTTTTCCCCTGTAATACGAAAACACATCTTGCCTGCGTTTTAGGGCACCATTTATCAGTTTCTTTCTTTTGCAAATATAACATTTTTAGTTTATTTTATAACAAACCTTATTAAATTTTAAACAATTTCAGTAGTTTTTAAATATTTTTAGTATCTTTGTCTTTGTTATTAGTTCTACTTTTCGTATTGTCGTATTTTGGTTACAGTTTACAAATTCGAATTGTAGTTATCGTTAATCATTTAAATTGTAGAATATGCCTGGTCCGAGAAAATATCCAAATTTGGATAATGCGAATTCTCTTCAAATTCAAAATGTAGAAAATGTTGAAAAGGAGAAAAGTGTTAGTTTTTTACAATCACAAGATTCCACTTTACACAGAGGTGTAAATGATGTAGATGTAGATATTTCTGGTTTACATGCCACTGATTCTGAGGTTAAGCCGGAGTCTGTTGTTCGGAAATCAAGGTTAAGGAAACCGATATCTGACAAGGGAATTAAGGTCTCCAAGTCAATAAAAATATCTTTGGATTTGTATCGTCTTCTTAATTTAGAACGCGACCGGTTATCTTCGATTGGAGTGAAATGTACTTCTATCTCTGATGTTATTAAGTATTATTTATCCTTGGGTGAAAAATCCATTGATAAAAAGACTCTTGAGTATTATAAGTATTTGAATATCTATTAATAATTGTGATATGTTGGGTTTTAATAAAAATAAGTCAGGTTCTATTCCTGAGATTATTGAACAAGAAGTACCATCTCAACCTTTTTTATCTCTTGAAGAGTTAAAGATGAATGGTACAAGAACGAAGGGATTATTTAGGGTATGAAGACATTTAGTTTTTTCAATGGAAAGGGTGGCTGTGGAAAGACAACCCATTCTATGCTCTTTGCCGATTGGCTTTCCTATCATGAGAAGAAGAGTGTTATCCTGGTTGACCTTGAGCATCCTCTTCCGCGTTTGGTCAAGTCACGCGAGGAAGACTTGAAGTTGATGGAGAATTCTAATTCTTGGTTATCCCGTTATATGGTTAAGAATGACATCAAGGATTCTCCTTATGAAATCAGGTCTTTTGATTTGTCTTTTTTGGACACCGATGGGGCATCCATGAACAAGGTTCTGGACTTGATGTGGTCTGTTGTCGATGAAAATCCTGACCATGATTATATCCTTTATGATTTTCCGGCAGGATTCTCTGGTAATTCTTCGGCATACAGGGCTGTCGAGTCGGGATTGCTTGACTTTGTTGTTGTTCCTGTAGAGTTCGAGGTTAATACTCTTCGTGAGGGGATGACCGTTGCGAATGCCGTTCATATTGTTGGC
>OMVB01000151.1 GCA_900314395.1 uncultured Prevotellaceae bacterium
AGAGCATCCATACTGTTCCAGATGTTTTGCATATTCTGCGAGTTTGTTAAGAATGGGCAGGGAATAGCTCCATATTTCCGGCTTGCCATCTTCACTTGCAGATACATTGCCGTAATTGATTGCGCCAAAATACTTATGTGCAAGCTTTTTTGTATTTGTTAAGATAACGCCACGTTTGCTGTTCTGTTTTGAAGCGAGGCTCTTTTTCAGATTAGCGATATAATCATCAGACGACACATCGTAACTCGCAGAATAAGAAGTGTTTACGCGGCTTTCCTTTTTAAGGTTTTCCTTCAAATCAAGCAATTTGCCGATATTCGTATTAAACAGATTGGAATATGAAGCATAAAAGGCAAGGAACTCTTGTTTTGAGATAACCTCCGTATGGCTTGCCCTGTTCCTTGTTTTTGCAATATCGGAAAAGTCTGCCAGAAATGTATCGACATCACAAACATAGCGCGCAACAATGCCCTTGTACTCTGTAAAGAGGGCCAGCAATGCGCCATACATTTGCTTTGGCTTTCCTAGATTAATCTCTTTACCGTTAAGATATAGCTCTTCATTGCCGGCGGTACGCCTTATCTCCTGATAGACAGACAGGTTTAATTCCACTTCGAGTGCCGATGTCAGAAGATTGACCAAAGAAGCATAATCAAGGTCTTCATACCCATACATCGGCACTTTAGAATCCTCTAAATAATTGCGGAAATATAGTTTCTCAAAGGTCCCTATCTTTGTTTGCGCCTCCTGGCTAAGCCTGTGGTCCCGGACAAGCCGGTCTATTTTATGCGGCTCTTTAAAAGGCTTTTCTTGTGCAGGATTCCTGTATGAGTTCAATACAGCCTGGTTTCTTGAAAGAATGTCCTGCAGCCGTTTTTCGTTTTCCTTTTGAATATTAGACAGTAGATCTTTGTAGTCCATATCTTAAATTGCTCCTATTTGTTTTAACTCTTCTGCCGATAATGCAATGTCTTCCTGCACAATCACATCGTAGTTTGCACTGCGGTCCCTGGCCATCCTGGCCGATGCCTTGGATCTAATTGTTTCAAACAGAGTGCGCACTGTTCTTGCATTTGCGAACCTTGGATTAATATCCTTTCGGGAATAGATGACATCAAACAACGCAGCCAGGCGACCTTGAGCCTGGGAAGACAGGGTGTAATGGTTTTTTGTTGCTATATCGTTGAAAATCTGCAACATATCTTTGGCAGAATAATCATCGAAATGGATTTCATTTTTGAACCTGGAGGCAAAGCCAGGGTTTGTTCTCTCCAGCAATTCGTTCATTTCCTTATCATATCCGGCAAATATGACAATAAGTTTATCCCGATAGTTTTCCATCATCGGGGTAAGCGTGTCTATAACCTCTTTCCCCGGATTTCCCTTGGAGCCTTCTGTGTTTAACAGGGAATAGGCCTCGTCTATGAAAAGGACTCCGCCAAGGGATTCCAACGCCGCCAGCCGGGCGAATTTTGCAGAAAAACCAATCCAACCGGAAGTAATGGACGAAGCATCCATTTCCACACAGCATCCATTACTAATGATTCCTTCTTCTTTGAGTATTCCGGCAACTATTCTTGCCACTGTGGTTTTGCCTGTTCCCGGGCGACCTTTGAAGATACAGTTGAACGGACACGAGATTAGAAGATCCGGATGATTGAACTGACGGACTTTCTGGACATTGAAGTCGATAATGAAATCTCTGAGCTGTTCTTTTACACGCGTCATCCCGGTCAAGGACTCCAACTCGTCCCAGTACCTTTTTGCAGGATTGTATTTATGCTTTGTCAAGGCAGGACGCATTTTATCAAGTTCGCTTAGCAACGCTGCGATCTCTTCCCTGACTTCAGGGAAATAATCGGTGTCACCGTATGAGTTCGCTCCGACAGAGGCCTCTTGCGACAACTCTGCTCCACAAAGCGGGCAATATGTTCCGCAGTTTTCCGGCAGAGACACCCCACATTGACTACAAATTGCCATATTAATTCCTGGTTATTGGAAGGTTTTTGATGGTAATAATATGCTCATTCTCTACAAAATCAACTCGATCTGCATAATAATGGAAATATGCCTTAGTAAATTCTGTCGCATATTCGTTAACGTTTTTTACAATTACTCTCAGTTTTCTTGGCACATCTCTTTCAATTACCATTTCAGGGAAATAGTAATTTCGATATCCATCTACTTCAAACGTCATAATTTTACTATTCCCGCTTTGATAAAGAGTCCCTTCATCATCGTAAAGTCTTGAACTTGGATACATATACCCTGTGGAAATAATTATTTTTCTCCATCCCCCATGACTTGTTACTATCAAATCTATGATAACATCATCACCATCAGCTATTGCCCTCTTAACAACAACATCAATAGAAGGACTCCCGGAGCTGACTTTGACTTGGGCACCAGCAAATAATGAACATGAAATCAGTAGAATAACGGCAAAAATTAAACGTTTCATAATTTGAAAATATTAAAAATTGTTAAGTAATATCTGTTTTGCTTTTGCATTCCCGGCAGCTGCCGCCTTTTGATACCATTTTTCCGCCTCATCGCGGTTTTTGGTCACTCCACGTCCGCCATGATACATCTCAGCTACAGGAAAATATGCTTTTACGTAACCTTCCTCGGCTAAAGGCTTTAAATAATTGAAGGCGTCAGAATAGCTTTTTGCAACACCGTTCCCCTCATAATATCTCATTCCAAGATTATACTGCGCCTCTTTGTCCCCGGTGGCCACCGCTTCCTTGAGTTCGGCCACAGGATCTTTTGCCGGGACAGTCTGTTTTGGCTCCTGTTTTACTTCCTGCTTTTCATCGGGCGCTTGCTTTTTTGTGGTGACTTCAGACTGTGTCTTACTTGGCTGTGTAGTCGTTTTCTTTTCCCCGCTGTTTGGGGATGTCTTTGCAACAGGCTTTGATGAGCTCTTTTGTTCTGCCACCGGAACAGGATTATCCTTTGTCTGTGTCGCAACACTGTTACTTTTTACACTAACGGGAGTAGAGGTATTCTTGGGTATCAACAGGAAAACCACTAAAGCTAAAACAGCGGCGGCTATACCGTAATAGTACTTCTTTCTGCGTTTTTGTGACGTCTCCGGGGTATACTGCGGCACGTAAGCAGAAGGCGTTGTCCTGTTAACCACAGGCCTTCCGTTAATCGCATCCAGTCTCTCTTTCAACGGTTCAGGGATTGGAGCAGAAAGAGAGCCGCCGGAGCCTGTTGCAGAGATTCTTTTAAACCCGAACAGTTTTTCCAAATAGAAATTTACCTCTTGGGATTTACTCAAATTGCGCCGTCCGGAATCCTTGATATAATATGCCAAGGTAAGGCCAACAGGGGAAAGATTCTCCGAATAATTCCGGGCTTTTGAAAGGAATAACCGCACAGTTTCCGGGTTACCGTTTATTGCCCCGCCTATTGCCTGGAGTATTTGCAGATTATCTACCGGCTGTGTATCCCATGCTGTCAGTTCTCTAAGCGCCGTCTCTGCTTTTACTTTTTGACCGTTTTTTGTAAGTGCCGCATAGGCCCAGAACGTTAACCAATAGATATCCTGCTCTCTGTCATTGTATTTGCGTATCAGCGCCGATGGTGAAGATGCCGCCAGAAGCATGTAATAATAAAAATGAGCCTCTTCGCTGTCAGAAGAAGACATTGCTTCCAGTTTAGGGAGCATTTCATCAATATCTATTGTATTGTCAGCAATTGTCCTCTTTATTATTTCAAGGTTATCTTTATCCAAATCACTTAAACCAGGTCCGGCAAAAGAAGCCTCATTTTTTACCTTCTTCTCAATCTCCCGCCTGTCTTCCGGGCTTAAGTCCAACTCCATCGAATAATCATTCAACTGTCTCCTAATTGCCGGAGTGATTATTCCACCATGAATCTTCTCTTGACAATACTTGCGATATGCGTTCTTCCTGTCCTTAAGGGTGTAGTCATCATATGAAGTCCCTTGAAGAACAATAGTAGTATTGTTGTTTGAAATAGTGTCATGTGAATCCGTATTTGTAGTAACGCGGCTTACGGAAACACCAGCCCCGCCCCCTTGCGTCTTCACCTGGGACTTGTTTTCTGCTATTCCGTCAGACACAAGCGGTTCCCCGCAGATGAAACAGAATCCCTCCGTTTCTTGCTGCGGTTTTTTGTAGTTATCACACTTAATGTTATTGCAATACTTTGACATTTTTATTGAAGTTTTGTTCCGCAATCTTCACAAGTCTTCTTGTCTTTACTCATTTTTGCGCCACAAACGGGACATTCAGTCATATTGTTGTCAACAGGCTTTTCCGGTCTGTTATTCCTGGTTGTGTACTCCAGTGCTTTATCCTGGGTATGATCTATTCTTGTTTGCTGATATCTTGCATCTTCGCGGTATTCATTCTTATGCTCTTCTGCTTTTGATACCTGCGCACCAGCAACGTCTGAGATAGTTTTCATCGCAAACTTTGACAGGTCAAGAAAATCTTGTCTTTCTTTTTCCTGTCTTGCCATTGCCTCTTCGTAAAGCTGCTGCTTAGTCTTGGCAGCCTCCTCTTCTTTTTTGGAAACAAAAGAACTGGCGAATACCGCCTGAGCGCTGGCATCCATATTTGTAACATTCTCCGCTATCAACTGTTCTGCAGTATAATCTTTACGGATATTTGCAAGGTTCTCTTTGTGCTGATATTCAGCTTGTTCCTTCTTTAGCCTTTGTTCCTCAAGAGCTTTAATACGCTCTATTTCCTTATCTTTATTGCTTTGTTCCTGCGCATTTATGCGCTCATCGATATCTAAGGCGATATCAACATTTTTCTTTACGTGTCCGAATTCCCGCTGCCATTTTTCTTCCTCATACTCATCATTATCTCTGTTGATATCAAGGGATGTTTTGTTCAGATCCCTTGCATCCTGCATTTTCCTTTTCTCCAATTGAATGGTTCTGGCGTAAATGCTTTCATCGGCATCAAGCTGTTCCAAAACAAGCCTTGTATTAAGGGCATTGGCGGCAGACATCGTATCACCGGCACCCTCAATTACGGAGACATCGCTTTCGACGGATCGTTTGTACTTTTTAATATTCAATGCTTCTTTGAAAGCATCGAACTCATCGTCGGAAAGAAGTTTGTCCCGGTTAAGATTGTTAAGAGCCTCGTTTAACTCATTACTGTTTCTTTTATCGTCCAAGATTCCGGCGTTCGACTCCCTTGCAAGCCTGTTTTTGAATTCATTGGACCTGTGCAGGAAGTCCAGTTCTTTCTCTCCACACCACAACTCCTGAGTCAGTTTACGGAACCTGTCAAACTCCTCATTGCTACAAGTAATCTCTGCGATCCGCACAAAACCGACTCCTTCTGTATACTGAGGAATATCCTTAAGTCTTGCGCTAATGCGGCTTTTCGCCTCCTCACTTATTCCGTAATCATCGATTTCTTCATTTCGCAATTCTTCCTGAAGAATCGTTCTGACGTAAACAGAAAGGTCGTCTTGAATATCTTCGTACGTTACAATATCCTTTTCAAGAAGATACTTTCTCATGAATGCATGAAAGTCCGTAATAGTCAAGAACATATGCACCCCAATCTCTGCATCCAGGACTTTTGTCCTTATTTTCATGGGGACAAAGACCTGTCTTTCTTCTGGAGTTTCAACCTGACCGAAGAAAGCAGGGAAGTTAGTAGTGCGCCTTAAGTACACAGAAATGATGGAATTATCCTGGAGTCTTCCAATGATATCGTCGATACTTCGTTTGTCTGCATTAATCGGTTCCGCGTCATTTACCTTTGCTCCGGTAACAAGTTTCACCAAGGAATGCCACTGCTTTGCAACCCAACCTGTAGCTCCTGAGAACTGAACCTTACGGTCCATTTCTTCTTTTATTGCTTTGTCCTCGACAAAATTATACAAGCCTTCGTTGATTTGGACAACTTCCTTCCCATCAATGTAGACGATTGCAGTGACACCGGGAGGCACCAGAAGTCCTGAAAGCGAATTTAGGTTTATAAAATCTGATTCACTGATTTTACATGCGACTTCCCCCCTAAGTACATTCCATTGTGCTTTGTTCTTTACAACAACTACATCTGCTGTCGTTTTTTCTTCCTTAAAATACTCGTTATATTTCACGACTTGTTGGAATTGCATCGCCGGCTCGGAAACGACTGGTTACAAAAAGAGAAGTGCGAGCCAATTAGACTTTATTATCAACTTCAAACTAGGCTCAGCAAAGCCTTCGGTAGGTTTCAAATAAAGTTATAGCCCACACTTCAGCCATAGCATGGGCAAGCCCAAGTTATAGCCAGTGTAAGCGTTGCACTTTATTCTGCTACCTAATAGAATTTGCTGATTCAGTTTGAACAGAATAAAAAGCTAAACGCTTCTCGTTATTTTAAATTCTCAGTTTACATTTCTGTTGTCGCAAATATACTTAAATGTTTTATGATTTCAAACACGTTTTTAAAAATAGAATCCGACCAGCAAATCGAAGTCACCTTCGAAATGCTGGAAAAGTAAGCATCC
>OMVB01000149.1 GCA_900314395.1 uncultured Prevotellaceae bacterium
AGCGGGACACACGGTTTCCCCGTTGTACTCGAGCGCGCGGGTCTTGACGGCCGCGATTGACTGTTTGATTCCCTCGACCTTTGCCTCGATTGAGGCGCGTTCGGCCTTTGCGGACTCGATACCGGAACGGATGTTCTCGAGGGTTGCGTTTGCGTCGGCAATCTTGCGGTCCAACTGTTCCACCTTGAGGGCGGCGGTCCGGGCGGCGGAACCAATTTCGTAATTCCGGGATTGAACCTCGGCGAAACGGTCGTCAATGAGTTTGCGGGCCTTGAGGCGGAGTTCGGATACCTGTTGACGTTTCCGGGAGATTTCCCCGGCGGCGAGGTTGTCGGCCTTGCGGATGTCGGCGACGGATTCGTCGACCTGTTTTATTTTGGCCTGTACGTCGGCGAGTTCCTCGTCGGCCTTTGCCGCGAGGGTGTCGATTTCCTTTGCGAGGGCGTCGTAATCCTCCGGGGCCGGGAGGGAATCCGTATAAGCGGAGATTTGCGGGTCACAGGCGGCGAGGTCGCGTTTGATGTCGCGTTTTTCGGCCGCAATACGTTTGCGGAACGTGACAATATCCTCCCCGTTCATTTTGGCAATAATCCCGGCGTATTTCTCGCGGATTGCGGCCTTGTCGATTGAGTCCCCGACGAGGGTTAACAGGGCCTCGTGGCGGGCCTTTTTGTCGGTCGTGTCGCCGATGAAAAACAACGGGTCGGTAATGAGGCGGAAAATCTTTTCGTCGACGAGTTCGCCGATAAACTTGTTGTAATTCTCGAGGGTGTCGACGTTCACGCCGTTAACATAGAACAACGATTCGTGACCCGTCAATTTGGATTCGACGGTCGACTTTGCCCGGGACCACGTTTCACGCCAAACACGGCGGAGGGTTGTTTTGACGCCGTCGGTCGAGAGTTCGGCCTCGACGAGGGTTTCGAGGTGGTGGACCTGTTCCCCGGTCGCCGGGTCGATTGGTACGATTTCGAACTTGTTTTGAACGGTGTTCCGGTGGTCCTTGCCGAACAACAACCACGTGAACGCGTCAAAGATTGTCGACTTGCCGAGGCCGTTTTCGCCGACGATGTTTGCATTTGCGCCGCCGAACTCGAACGTCCGGTCCTGTATGCCTTTGAAATTTTGAATTTTGAGGGAAATAATACGAATATCCATATCGTTACAGGGATGAAAGGTTGATATTAAAGTTTGTCGCAAGGAACCACGCAACGAGGGCGTTTGTCGTCCGGCGGATTCCTGTTTTCTCGTAAATGTTTTGCGTATGCCGTACAACGGTGTTATACGATATGTTGAGTCGGTCGGCGATTTCCTTTCCGATGAACCCATAACGATAACAATAACCGACGGCGACCCGGGTTTCGGCGGGCGTTAATACCGCGTCGGTTTTGAGGTGTTGTGCGTTGTTGAACATTGTTGAATGTGCGTTTGTGTTGTTATTCGCCCCAACAGGCGGAAACGCCGTAATTGCGGAACACGGCCTCAATACGGGCGGCCGTTTCGACGTCGAGGATTCGTTTTCCGTCGGCGTATGCGGCGAGGGATTGACGGGTTGTTACTCCGAGGGCGGACTTGAGGTCCTCGCGGACCTTATCGACGTCCCCGACCTTGACCTCCCGGAGGCCCTTTCGGAACGCCTTTGTCGGCGAGGTTGTGTTTGGTGTCTTATTCATTGCAAATTGGGTTTAATGATTCATTGTTTGAGGCGTTCCCGGCGTCCGGGGCGGGTTTCTCGTCGTGGAACGGGTAAACCTTATAACCGAGCCACATTAACGCGGCCCCGGCGAGGCCCCGGAGGATGTTGTCGAGGAACGAGGCGAACCACGCAAGCCAACCGAACAATTCCTCGAGGCGGGCGTTGTACTCCGGTGAGGGTTCCCCGCAAACGGAAATGAACAACAGGAACCCGACGAACAGGATTGCGAACCCGACGAGGGCGAGAATGATTTTTTGAATAACGTTTGTTTCCATTGTCTTTGTATTTAACCCCGTCCCGGTCAACCCCTCGCCGGGGCGAACCGGGCCGGGAACGATTGAACCTCAAAACCTAAAACGGGAGAAAAGCGGAAACGGGACGAACCGTGTACGTGTAGGACTTGTAGCTGTTGTTCACGCCGCCGTCGTAGCCGTCAAAGATGAACGCGTTGTTACTGTTACACTCGGGGTCCGGGTCCTCGTCCTCGGTCCATATCCAACGGGCGTCGCCTGTATGAACAGGGGTTCCGCCGATAAGGGCGAGGGCGTCGTCGAGTCCTTGAAAACGGGCGTCGTAAATGTCGAGGGCCTCGCGGCGGTCCGGGAGGCGGAATCCCTCGACGGCGAGGGAGGCAACGTCCGTCGCGGGTTTGAACGCCTTTGCGAGTTCGACGGCCTTTTCCCACTTGAAATTGATTTCGCCGTCAACCTTGACGGGGTCCTTTGCGATAATGATTCCGGACTTATCCTCGCGGACAATCGCGACGAATTCGGCGGAGGCGGGGTTCTCGGTGTTGCGCCAATCGGCGAGGGATACGAACTCCCCGTTTGCGGGGTTCACGATGAAAATTGAAAATGTGTGTTTCATAATGATTTGGGATTATAGGATTATGTTATAACTCGATTCCGAAATACTCGGACAAAAATTGTTGCGTGTTAATTGCTTGTTCCGGAAATAGACCCCCCCTATTGCGACCCGGTAATCGTCGAGATTCCGGCAAAAGAATTGAAAATACAATCCGTTGTAAACGTTCCGGTCAAAGGTTTTCCCGGCGTTCGGGTGGGTTTCGTAAAACCGCTTTTTCGCCTCGATTATTTGCTTGAGGAGTTTAGGATACTGTTTGAAATCGGCGAGGCCGTTATCGGCCGCAAGGGGGCAACCAATACAACCGAGGCGGCGTTCGACGTGGAAACGGCCGGACTCGTCGTAATAAAGCGGGGCGCACTCGATACCGCGTTACTCGATGAACCGGGCGACGTCCTCGTCCGTCCATTCGAGTATAGGGAGATAAACGCGGACCTTTTCCTTTGCGGAGTAAACCCGGCAAATTTCGGGTTCGTGGTATCGTTTCGCCCGGGCGGTGGATTCGGCGCGGCGGATTCCTTGTATTGCGCGGTTGTAAACCTTGTATTCCTTGAGGGCCTCGCAACAAAAACGCGCGAACCGGGACGGCGTCCCCTTTTTCTCGACGAGTTGTAAAAATGTGAGTTTCGGTTTGAGGATTGTTACGCCCTGTTCCCGGCAATGTGCGATTGTTCCCGGAGGGTCAATCGTCGTATTCTTGTAAATCGCCTCGAAAGGGATTCCCGACATACGGGTTAACTCGAGGATAACGTCGGAATCCTTGCCGCCGGAATACGACAACTCAATCGGGCCGTCGTTGGTCGGAATGGACCGCAACAGTTTGATTGCAAAATCGACTTTTCGTTCGAGGGTCATATCCAATTTGTTTGTGTTTCGTTCAAAAATTACATATATTTTCCATTTACGGCGAGTTAAATTGTTCGTACCTTTGCGGTGTGGAACTGTTAACCGATTGCAAAACTAAACATTTTGTTCGGAACAAACAAATTTTCCGAACATTATTTTCGGAGAAATTTTTGTACAAATATGGATGTGTCTAAAAATCAAAGAGTTGCGGAGTTAATCGCCGAACTCAAAAATTCCCGGAAAATCCGGAATCAATCCCACTTTGCCGAAATTGTGGGTTCCGACAAGGCGACAATTTCGGAAATCGTCCGCGAACAAATCGACGTTCCGAAAAAGTTGTTCGGAAAAATCCTCGAGGCGTTCCCGGAGATTTCCCCGGATTGGTTGGAATCCGGCGAGGGGCCAATGTTCCGGAGGGCGGAACCGTCCGACCCGTTCCCCGTCCACGTCGAGGGGGATTATACCAATTTCGGGAATCAAAAGGTTTCCATTATGTCGCCGGAGGTGATGTCGTACCTCCGGGAGGAACAACGACAATCGGCGGTCCACCTTTCACAAATCGACCGTCTTATTGCGATAATCGAACATATAACCGGAACCCCGTTCCACAGGACCGACGGAAAATGAGAGGATTTGCGATTCTTGCGGCCGTTGCCGCGCTTTTGATGTCTTGTCGGGGGAAATCCCCGTCGTTCGAGCAAACGCCCGAATACGCCGCGTTTTCGGCCCTGTTGGAACTCCTCGAGTCGCGCCGGGATTCCCTGTTCAA
This sequence comes from uncultured Prevotellaceae bacterium, assembly GCA_900314395.1. GTDB lineage: Bacteria > Bacteroidota > Bacteroidia > Bacteroidales > UBA932 > Cryptobacteroides. Next base: position 4,176 of record OMVB01000149.1, read on the forward strand.
CTT
>OMVB01000147.1 GCA_900314395.1 uncultured Prevotellaceae bacterium
GTATATCTCCTGTCAGCATAAAGGGAATTGCCCCGACCACTGATATGAGGATCCATGAAAGAGAGGTCACGACACAACCCTCTTTAAGATAAAACATCGTATTTGACGGCTTTTTCCTGGTCGTAAAACACCCGATCGCAAAGCTTAGGACTCCAACGAAAAGATAAGAGAAGGCCTCTTCCTCATGGTATATGATGCCTGTGATCATCGGGATCACCATAAGAAGGCCAACGATCTCAAGCACCTTTCCTAGTATATATTTGATTATAGACTGATTCACTTGTCACCTCTATGCCAGAATATCCACTATATCAGAGAAGCCTGTATGTGTAGTAACTATCATCACCGTATCGCCAACCTCTATAGTATCATCTCCCTTAGGGAAGATGATCGTTCCGTCACTGCTTATAAACGATACCATCAGATGTCCCCGAAGCTTCAGATCCTTGAGCGGGACACCAGTCACAGCTGAAGGAGCTCCTATACGGAACTCTATAGCCTCTACAGTATCATTATACATATGATAAAGAGTCTCTATGTTTGAATCCATCGATGCTCTCTTGGCTCTGGCATAGGCAATTATAGCCTCCGACGTTATGATCCTGGGATAGACCACGCTTCCTAAGTCAAGACTGTCTATCACATCCTGAAAAGCAAATCTGTTGATCTTTGTAACTACCTTTGCCTCTGATACCCTTTTAGCATGGAGGGTCAGAAGGATATTCTCCTCATCTATACCAGTAAGAGGGACAAATGCATCTACTGTCTCTATGCCCTCCTCCTTCAGAAGATCGGCGCTTGTACCGTCTCCATTTATTATAATAGCATTTGGCAGCAGGGAGGAAAGCTGCTCGCATCTCTTCTGGTCGCGCTCGATTATCTTTACCGAGATACTCTCCCTGATGAGCTGGGCTGCCAGATAATAGGCTGCCTTGCCTCCGCCTATTATCATACAGTCCCTGACATTTGCCGTAGGCACTCCAAGGCTCTTAAGGGCATTCTTGCCATTGTGCCTTGAGGTGACAAATGATACCGTATCTCCAGGAGAGAAGATATAGTCTCCGTTAGGTATATAGGCCCTGCCGTCATGGAAGACAGTGGTAAAGAGCACATTCCTTGACTCTCTTGCGACAGTGTGCACTGCCTTACCTACTATCCTGGAATCTTCCTTGACACGGAACTTTATCATCTGAGCCTCTCCATGCGCAAAGGTATTCACCTCAAGCGCAGAAGGGAGATAGAGAATACGGGCAACCTCCATGGCCGCCTCCATCTCAGGGTTTATGATCATGGCCAGTCCAAGCCGGTCGCGCAGATAATTGATCTCCGTGCTGTACTCCGGGTTCCTGACTCTTGCTATAGCAGAGCATTTTCCTATACGGGTGGCTATAGTGCAGCAAAGAAGATTCAGCTCATCTGAATCCGTCACAGCCACTAAAAGATCTGTATCATCGATCCCAGCCTCCTTCTGAACGCTGTAGCTGGCCCCGTTTCCGACTATACCCATCACATCATACTGGTTTGTGATGTCGCTTATCTTCTGCTCACTCTCGTCTATTATCGTAATATCGTCGCCCTCTCTGGACAGCTGAGCAATAAGCGTATGGCCTACCTTTCCGCAGCCAACTATAATAATATGAAGAGGATCCGCATCCGATGACGCAGAATTATCCTTTGAAAAAATACCCATACAATTCCCTTACAGTGTACCGAAGATACGATCTCCAGCGTCTCCAAGTCCCGGACAGATGTAGGCATCACTATTAAGCTCTCTGTCTACATGGCCAATATAGATCTGCACATCAGGATGGTCATTATGAAGCTTCTCGACTCCCTCCGGAGCGGCAATGATGCACATGAACTTGATCTTTCTTCCGCCATGCTGCTTGATGAAATCTATAGCTGCTGATCCTGATCCGCCTGTCGCAAGCATTGGATCCACTACGACTATGGTACGCTCCTCGATAGGAGAAGGCAGCTTGCAGTAATACTCATGAGGCTCGTGAGTCTCTGGATCTCTGAAAAGGCCTATATGTCCTACCTTTGCAGTAGGTACCAGAGAAAGTACCCCGTCTACCATACCGAGTCCTGCTCGAAGAATAGGAACTACAGCCAGCTTCTTCCCGGCTATAACAGGAGTCATACATTTCTCTATAGGTGTCTCGACCTCTATCTCCTCGAGCGGCAGATCTGAAAGTGCCTCAAAGCCCTCAAGCATGGCAATCTCTCCGACCAGTTGTCTGAACTCATTGGTTCCTGTATGCTTATCTCTTAACCTTGAGATCTTGTGCTGGATCAGAGGATGATCAAACACCCTTACATTATCCAGTCCCTTATAATTTTCCATCTTTTGTCTCC
>OMVB01000143.1 GCA_900314395.1 uncultured Prevotellaceae bacterium
AGTCCTCCAAATACATGCATATGTCCCAAATCTGGATATTCTCTATAGAAAATGTGTTATCGTCTAAACGTTTAGGTTGATGCGAACAAACACCAAACGGCGGAGGCATCAAATGGGGGGGGTACACACCTCTAAACGCAGCGGACTCGGAGCTGTCCTTGCGACAATTCTGATCGCGACGCTCGTGCTCATGCAGTCGCTCGTTACCGGGAATGCATGGGCGGACGCGACGACGTCCACAGACCTCTCGGACTTCACCTCAGGCGCGGCCCTGTCGACGGACGATGGGACCACTTGGGACGACTCGAGCTCCTGGACCGTGAAGCCGGGGCAGGACTATCAGGTGAAGGTCTCCTTTGCAGAGCGCGAAGACGCCCAGTTCGACATGAGCAGCGACCTTACCTATCAGCTGCCCTCCGGATTTAAGCCTGATGGCAACGGCGCGAACGTCGACATAGCTGTCCAGTACACGGATGCAGACGGATCTCAAAAGACCGTCACGATTTCGGACAACTCCTTCACTGTCGGTGCCGACGGCAAGGTGACTTTCAGGTGGAATAAGAACGACCCCAATTTCCAGAAGCTCACCGAGGCAAATAACGTCCAGTTTGACCTCACGTTCGGCGGCAAGTTCAGCTCCGATGTGACGAGACTGGACTTCGGCCATAGCATCACAAAGGACGTCACCGTCGATACCTCCCACGACGTCTCCGTGACAAAGGGGGGCTGGTACAACGCCGGCGATGGCAAGGTGCACTACACGGTGACCGTTACATCTACGGGTACCAACGAGAATGTAGTCGTGACCGACGCCATCACTGGCACGGCGCTGACCTACGACGACAATGTCAATGCCACGGCGGACAGCACCGCGACGGGCACGGCCGCCAAGCAGGGCAATGGCTTTACCTACACCATCCCCAGGATGACCGACGGCCAGAAGGTGGTCCTGGAGTATACGGCCTCCGTTGACTACAGCAAGCTGACCGGCAAGGGTACGGTCGATCAGACCAAGAATGGTGTCACCGTCAAGAGTGACGGGGACGACACGCCCGGTGAGGATAACAAGGACTTCAACAACAGCATCGACTACTCTGGCCTGACCAAGACCGCGGGCAAGGCGACGGGCGAGGGAGACGTGAAGACCGTCCCCTGGACCGTCACTTACAACGAGAAAGCCAAGGTGTCCATGGCTGGCCGCACCATCACCGACTCGATCGGCGCTACTTCCCAGGACATCATGAAGTACAAGGGTGATGTCACTGTCACCGTTAAGGACGCATCGGGCAAAGTCGTGCGTACTGACACGATAAAGGAGCCCACTGGCACGTCTTATACCTACCAGGTGCCCGAGGGCGACAGAGATCCCTACGTCTATGTCTTCACCTACAACACTACCGTCGACATGACGGGCAAGGTAACGGACGCGAGGGTGACCAACGAGGCGCATGACGACCACGGCCAGTCCAGCACGGGCACCACGGATGTCGGCCCCGGCACACCTGCTGACCTGAAGAAAACCGCAACGAAGGTGACGGTTGACAAGATCTCCTGGACCACGTCCTTCAATGTGCCCAAGGCGGGCCTGACTAAGGCCGAGGTGACGGACACCCTGCCTGGCATGTATATCGACAAGTGGTATTACGACGAGCTGGACGCTGACTCGCTGGTGGTGAGGGATAGCAACGACAACACGTATACCAAAGACGCTACGTCCGGTCAGGGCTATACACTCACCACTGGCACGAGCGAAAAGGGCGAACCTACCTTCACGGTGAGCTTCTACTATTACAACGAGAAGGGCGAGAGAGTAGAGGGCATCTCCGCTGCCGATGCCGAGCACACGATAAGCGTTTCTTACGACACCAAGAACAACGCCGACTGGATGGCCAAGTACGACGAGAGCATTGCCGATTACCAGAAGGTTCACACCAACAAGGTTAGTGCCAACCTCAATGGAACCGTGTTGACTACGGAGGCCAAAGCAACCCCCAGGACCGACAAAAACAAGGTGACCAAGGTCGCTGGGAACAACGGTCAGCCTGTCGGCTACCAGACTCTCTCCGATGGCACCAAGCTGCCCGTCTGGAAGTTCACCCTGCAGCTCAAGGGCGAGCCGACGGCAGATATGCAGGTGACCGACGAGTTCAACACGAGTCTGTTTGCGGTTGTGGACGCCCAGAGCCTCAAAGACGTAAATCCTCTAAATATTACGGGCATCGACAACATCCACACCACCAATACCTTCGGTACCGAATATGATGGCACCTACGACAACTATGTCGCTATGTCGCAGGCCAATTCGGGCGTGACCTTCACGGTCTCGCAGACCAATATCGACAAAGCCAGGAAGAAGGATAAGCCTGAGAATCAGCAGTACACCGGCGACAACTTCCGTATCACTTACTACCTGGTAGCCAAGGACGCCAACGCCCTCAAGACGCTCAATCAGCAAGCGGCGACCGAGGCCAAGACGTTCACAAATACCGCCAAGTGGGACAGCTCCGAAAGCGCCCAGAATTTCACCTATCAGTACAAGCCGATCTCAAAGACCGCTACCGATCTGCTCGCGGACGTCGCTGGTACCAATTACAAGAACGTGATCAAGTACACGCTGGTCATCAACCCTGACGCCCAGCAGGTTGGCACTGGTGACACCCTGACGGCGACTGACACCATCTCAAACAACCTGGCCTTTATCTACGACTCCATCCAGGTTACTCCGTCGGAGGGTGTGACCTACGACGCTAGCGGCAGCACGCTCACCTTCAAGGTACCTAACGCGACGAAGGTGACGGTCACCTACTATGCCAAGGTCATCAAGACGGGCACGTTCGACGTCACCAATACCGCCACGGTCAA
>OMVB01000137.1 GCA_900314395.1 uncultured Prevotellaceae bacterium
TAATCATTTTCATCGACTCCGCAAGTCTTTATACGGACTCAACCAGTCTTTCCCACTCCTGCGTCTTGGCGTCCAGGTCCCGCTTAAGCTCCAGATATTCCCTTGTAAGCTCCATGATATCGTCCCCTTCTCCCGGTGCCGACAGCACAGCCTCTATCTTTTTCATCCTGGCCGATATTTTATCGGATTCCTGTTCCAGGAAAGCTATCCGGTTCTGGATTTTCTTTTGCTCCCGGTTCTCTGACTTCATGGCCTGATACGACTTCTGACCGCCCTCTGTGGCCGTTTTCTTTGTTTTTTGGGCCGATGCAGCCGGGACCTTCCTGTCAAGCTCGCTGAGCGAACTCATGTCCAGGGCCTTAAGGAAGTCGTTCACGTCTCCCGGGAACTCCTTCACCTTTCCGTCCCTGAAGACGAACAGCCTGTCAACAAGCCCGTCCAGGAAATCCCTGTCATGGGAGACTACAATCAATGTGCCGTCATAGGCCTTAAGGGCCTTCTTAAGCATTTCCTTGGAGCGGATGTCCATGTGGTTGGTAGGCTCGTCCAGAAGCAGGCAGTTGAAGGTTCCCAGCATCAGTTTTGCCATGCCGAGGCGGGCCCTTTCCCCACCGCTCAGCACCGACACCTTTTTGTCGATGTCGTCCCCGCGGAAGAGGAACTGCGCCAGCAAGTCCCGAAGACGCGTACGGATATCGCCAACGGCAATCCTGTCAAGCGTACCGAACACAGTGTCGTTCTTATCCAGTATATCTTCCTGATTCTGAGCGTAATAGCCAAAACATACATTATGGCCGGTACGGGATTCGCCGGCCACAGGCTGCAACTCCCCTTCAATTATTCTAAGCTGGGTTGTCTTGCCCTCGCCGTTCCTGCCCACGAAGGCCACTTTCTCTCCCCTTTTAATCTCGATATCGGCGTTGGTGAAGACAGTCTTGCCGGGATAGCCGGCGGTAAGGCCGCTCGCCTTGTAAACAATGTCTCCGCAGCGCTGCGCAGGAGGGAATTTGAAGGAAACCGATGACAGGTCGGTCTCATCCACCTCAATCCTGTCAAGGCGGTCAAGAGCCTTGATACGTGACTGCACCTGATTGGCTTTAGTGGCCTTGTAACGGAAGCGCTCTATGAATTCCTCCGTCTTTTCTATCATCCTCTGCTGGTTCTGGTACGCGGCAATCTGCTGCTGAAGCCGTTCCTGCCTCAGTTCCAAGTACTTGCTATAGGGCACTTTATAGTCATAAAGCTTGCCCAGCGACAGTTCCAGAGTCCTGGTTGTAATGTTGTCCAGGAAACGTTTGTCATGCGAAACCAGCACAACGGCCCCCTTGTAATTTTTAAGGAAACGCTCCAGCCACTCGATAGACTCAATGTCCAGATGGTTCGTGGGCTCGTCAAGCAGCATTACATCCGGCCGGGAAAGCAGGATTTTAGCCAGCTCCATGCGCATGTTCCAACCCTGGCTGAAGGTCTCTGTTTTTTTGGTAAAGTCTTCGTCCCGGAATCCCAGGCCGCGAAGCACCTTGCCTGCGCTTACCTGCGGAGGCTCCGTTTCTTCTACAGACAGGCGGTCCGACAGTGCGTTTACCCTTTCTATCAGTTTCGCGTAAGCATCTGATTCATAATCGGTTCTGGAAGCCAGCTGCTGCGTTGCAAGGTTCAGCTCATGCTCCAGGTCAAAGCGTTCCTGAAAGGCGGTCATAACCTCTTCCATTACCGTGCGTCCATTGTTGTGGGACATAATCTGGGGCAGGTAACCGCACCTGACATCCCGCGGCTTGTCTACGCTTCCGGAAGTTGGAACCATCTGGCCGCATATTATCTTAAGAAGAGTCGATTTCCCGGCTCCGTTCTTACCGGCCAAGCCTACTTTTTCTCCGTCGTCCAAATTGAAGCCGATGCCGTCAAAAAGTACGTCCGCGCCAAATGTAACATTTAAAGCATTGATTGAAATCATACACCTTTAACTTCTTTAGCACAGACAAATACGCTTAATTCATAAAGCAGATATAAAGGCGCTGCCGCAATAAGCATCGATACGGGATCGGCAGGGGTAATAATAGCAGAAACAACAAGAATCGCCACTATAGCATGACGGCGGTATTTCCTTAAAGTGTTCCGCGTTACAAGTCCCATTTTAGAGAGCACCGCCAGCACTGAGGGGAACTCGAATACTATCCCGAACAGCAGCACAAGGGAGGTCAGCATCGATATATAAGACTGCAGGGAAAAGGTGTTGGTGAGGGATTCGCTTATGGAATAGCCCTGGAAGAACTGCAATGTAACCGGGAATACAAAGATATAACCCACGGCTACACCTAAATAAAACAGCACTGAAGCAAAGCCAAAGGCTTTTTTTACCGCCGATTTCTCCCTTTGGTACAACGCCGGGGCAATAAAGCGCCACAGCTCAAAGATAAGATAAGGGAAGGAGACAATCAGTCCCAGCATCAGGGCCACTTTAATATGGGTAAAAAACTGGGCGGAGATGTCCAGGTTGACCAGATTTACGTTTACGTCGGCCTTAAGCCATTGATACACAAAGAAATCCGGGCGTGTAGGGGCGAAGATAAGTCCGTCAAAGACCCATGTCTTCATGCAGAATATGGCCACAGAACACAGGAGCACTGCTACGAGCATTCGTACCAGTGTTCCCCTTAGGGCGTCCAAATGGTCCCAAAACGTCATTTCGCCGCCTTCCGGCATGGCTTATTCTTCCTCTTTTTTAGCGGGTTTGTCAAGCTCTTTCTTGGCTTTGTCAAGCTCACCCTCTACTTCGTTCATACCCTTCTTGAAGCTCTTTACGCCCTTTCCGAGGCCTTCCATGAGCTCAGGAATCTTCCTGCCGCCAAAAAGAAGCAATACGACTACAAGAATGATTACTATCTCCCACGGGCCTACGCTCCAGGCTAAAAAGGTTTTCATAGTATTACGGTTTTAAAGTTTATTCTCAATTATGGTACGGACAATCTCCGGGCAGCGGGTCGGATGGCCTGTTTCCTTGTTCAGGAAGCCAAGGATCACCTTGCCCTCTGCGCAAAGGACTCCGTCCTGGTTGTAAACAGCCTGCTCTACCTCCAATTTTGCCAGAGGAGCCCTGGTAATTTTTGCTACTGCGGTAACAGTGTCCCCCATTTTAGCAGGATGCTTGAAGTGACACTCTACAGAAACGACCGGGATGGTTACGCCGTCTTCCT
>OMVB01000136.1 GCA_900314395.1 uncultured Prevotellaceae bacterium
ACCAATAAGTTGTTAATTCCGTAATTGCCTTTATGAATAAAACATGGACAACATTATCAAATAACTTGTTCAGTAATTAGTATGAGTAAAAGAACTGAAGAACCAGCGCTGGAGGCGTATCCGCCGAGATATGTTCCGGGAGCAAAACGGCCTACCAGGCACAAACTCCGGAGCACAGATGGAATCACTATGAAAAAATCAAGCTAAAGATATGAATACATACACAAACGAAGACTGGAAAAGAGACAAAATATTCAACGCCCAGATTGGACAGCCCATTGACGAGAAAGTAGTTAACGAAATGGTAAACAGCGTTCCTCCTGTCACCTATGGACACAACCTGATACAGACAGGAGACCCGTATGATGCATCAGCCACGCTTCCGCATGCAAACCTCTATACCACGTTCAGGAAAGAGAACGGACAATGGATATACGTCGGCAACTGCCGACTCGGCTCCGACAAGAATGAAGAGGGCTTCTACGAAGCAGTCCTCAAAAGAAAATCTTTCTGATGGCTTTCCCAAGTCCGTCAAGGGCGAGCGGAGGAAGAGCCCTTCCTTCGCATCGTCCCGGAGAAATCCACTTCGCCCTGCTACGCATATTTCCCCGCGCATACCCTTGACGGCAGGGAGAGGATCACACCCAAATACGGCTACGTGTTTCCCGACGGACTTAGCCTACAACAGTAGGCAGTCCTGGAAAACGACTTCGCAAATTTGGGGTATTCCAAGCCATCAGACAAAAAAAGCACTTACTATGGAATTCATTAACAAGGTACAGATCCGTGGAATCGTAGGAAGAACAAATGTACTTACTTACAGCGACAAGACTTTCGTCCGAATCAGCGTAGTGACAAATTACGTACATCCGGACAATACAATCGAAACGACATGGTTTAACGTCCTTGCTGTGCAAGACAGCCAGAACCCGACAAAAGACAAATCCTTCGACCTTACATCCATCAAAAAAGGAGACATCATCGAGGTCTACGGACGACTGCGTCCAATGCACTACACCACAGCCGACGGAACAGAGCACAACACCTACGACATCAAAGCAAATGACATTAAACTAAACGACAAGCTATGGCAGAAATAAAATTCGCATCCGAGAACACGCTTCTTCGATACCAGAAATGCAAGACATTTACAGAGTCCAAAGGCGACAAGTCGCTGGAGAACTGCCTTGATAACCTTCGCAGGTGGCGTCATCCGATAATGGTCGGGTCTGACTACGATGAAATGTCGTTCACCTTCAGGGAAATTCTTCCCAACGAACTCACACAGAAGGGATATCACGGAATCAACGGCGGAATCATCTACCACGGTCCGAGAGACGGCTTCGGCTGCGGAGCGGCACCTACCTTCAGCGTTACAATAACCGAAACAAAAGGATACTCCATCCATACTTAAACCACAACAACATGAAAACTTACATTGCAGAATTCGAAGTCTACGGCAGAGACCAGCTTATAATGAAATCAATCGATGCCAATGACATCAAAGAGGCCGAAAAGGAAGCACGCAGCTGGAACCGGCTGAACGGATATCCCTACCGGTTCCTTCGCGTAAACAGAGCACTGATGACTGAATCAGAAGATGACTGAATCAGAAAACAAGTAATAAATCAATAACACAAAAAAGACATGAAACCTCTATTCACAACACTCGCAGCAATCCTTGCTGCAAACAGCATGGTGACTATCGTCATCAGAAAGAACGAAGACGGCAACCTGGTTGCAAGCACCAACTTCAACAACAACGATGTGACCGACGAAGCAAAGAAGCTCATTGCTCCCTTCATCGTCTCCGGCTCTCCTGAAGAGCTTGACAACGAGTTTGCAGAAGTCATCTGCGCTCCACTGGAGCAGTCCAAAGGACTTCAGACATCCATGCAGGAGTTCGAGGCACAGCAGAAGGTAGCAAAGGCTAACAGCCAGGCGGCAAAGACTGCAAAGCAGACGGCAGACTCGCTCAAGAAACAGAACGAGACCTTGGTCAAATCACTTATGGATAAGGCGAAGGCCCTGCAGAAAGACAAGAAATACTCCGAAGCCGTCAATCTCTATTCGAAAGCCCTTGCACTTGCATCCGGAACGACAAAGGCCGAAATCCAGAAGGAAATCGACTCCTGCAAGAAGAATGACACTCCGGACCTTTTCTCCTTCGGTGACGAAGAAGAGACCGTGACAATCAACAACACTCCGGCGGACGAACCGACAGACACTCCCGATGAATCAGGAAAAGAACCAGGCGAAGAGACTCCGGAAGACCCGACAGATGATTCAGATCCCGACGGCAACGATGCAGACGGCATCGACCCCACCAGCTTCGACGACTAAGTAAAACCCAATAAAACAATACTACCATGCCTATCAAGAAAGAATCCCTCAAGCGTGAATTCACCATCGAACAGAAAAGCGGAAAGGTAAGCCTTCCCGACCCGGATCCCAATATGACACCCGACCAGGTGATGCAGTTCTACAGCGCTACCTATCCGGAGCTCGTCACGGCAAGCTGCCACGGCCCAGTCTACCAGGGTGAGTCAATGACTTACTCATTCAAGACCACAGTAGGAACCAAAGGTTAATCCATCATGTCGTCGTCATGCTTAAACAATCAATTGACAGCAGAACAAACAGCCTCACTGGCAAGGCTGATAATACAGCAAACAGGACAGACGTCGGCAAACACTCCGGAGGAGCGTTTGCCGGCACCGCCCGCCCTGTCGGAACTGCTGTTCTGAAACCCTCATTAAAAGTAAAAAACCGCCATCCGGAGCTATTCAACAAGAAGAAAAAAGACGAAATCTTTGATGAACTTATGGCTGCAGCCAAGAATATGGCCAAATGCTATAAGTTCAAGCTTAAGACAAAGTCACTCTCCTGCAACGCAGACATTAAAACCATGATAGAAGAGCTCCGAGAGAAATCAGACGAATATATCTTCCTCTCAAGAACAGACGAAGGAAAAGTAGAATTACGACACGCACTTGTGCTTGATCAAGACTACTGCACATACTATATCCCAATGGGAGAAACCTTCGACATGAGAGAGGAGACCGGACTGTTATGCAGACGATTCATACGAGCATTCGACATAGCTCACAATCTGGGGACCATAGTAGATACTATGATATACGAAATGGAAAAAGAATCGTACTACGATGAAATCTATTATGACGAGACTGCTTCAAAAGAAGTAAAGGAACAGTGCGAAGCATACAAAGAAACCAACTCCTTCATTGCAGATTACTGGGAAGGAGATATGTGCAGAGTCTTTGCAGACTACAAAGCACTCACCCCAGCTACAAGACAGGAAATCAAAGGCTTCAAACCCATCAATAAAGCAGAAGCACAACTGAAAAAGCTAATGCTTCAGGGGATGGACTTCATAGATAAAAAGATTAACATATGGTATTACTGCGAACTTAATGACAGCAAAAAAAGAGAAGAGGTTGAATCCGAAGGAACCGGGATAATTGAAACTCGTGACAAAATAGCAGTATGCTATAAAGAGGATGCTCTGATAACATATCTGTTGAATCAACTGAATATGATGTCACAATGTGGAGCATATCAAGAATCCTTCATGATTGATGAAAGAATAGAAAAAGAAGGAAACATCTTCATTAATACCGATTTGAAGAAATTCTTCGAATACATCGAAAGATTCACTTTCTTTATACAAAAGAAAGACTTAAAGATAAAGAAAGAAATAAAGCAGAACAACAAAGCCGCATAAATACCATGGGAACAAACATAACAGACGAGCTCAGTAAAACATTCGCTCCACAAGCAGCGCTTCTTGTTTTCAGATCTCCAAACAACTGTTGTAATGACTCATACTACCTTGAAGTCCGTCCGATAAAATCCGACGGCACCTTCGGAACGGCAAGGCCGGTAACCAAGAAGTTCATGAACACCATTGCAAGCTCATACAAGAGCGAAAACGAAATAACTCCCCATGGAATCATGCCACAAAACATGCTGTATGCTGATTCAAGGATGGGAGAAGAGAAATACGTATGGTGGACTCCACCTCAGAAAAGACAAATGTACTTCTCAGAAAACATTGCCCTCGACGATGGAGAATACTACATGCCAGGAACCATATATGTAGTTGAGAAACAAAATCTTAGCGTTTATGCCTTCAAAGGAAAACGGCCTAATGGCAAAACCCAACTCTTGAAAGGACCATTCTTCAACTACTACGAAGACTGCTCAATGTGCCTCGGCAATGCAAAAGCAGAATGGCCAAAGAATATCCGATGGCAAGACATCCAGGCACACTGGGAAAAACTATTTTGGGGAAGCATCAACTCCCACAGCACCTGCAATCCCATGATTGAAGGAAAAAACCTCGTACTGGCAATAAAAGATGCCAAAGACAAACCATTCAACACCGACCTGCTCCGAAAAGCAAACAGGATACTAGATTCCATACTTAAATAAAAACAAAGACAATGAAAAAACTCATTCACTTCGTTCCACAATACTTCCTTAATCCGATTCATCCGATAAAGGTATCCCTTATCGGAGCAGGCGGCAACGGAAGCCAGATGCTTTCAGCTCTGGCAAGGATAAACCATGCACTCATCGAAATGGGCGGACTGGGACTAAACGTCACCATCTACGACCCCGACACCGTGGAATCCACCAATGTAGGACGACAGCTGTTCACCGTCGGCGAAATAGGAATGAACAAGGCCGAATGCCTTGTTTCACGTTTCAACAGGATGTATGGTACAGCATGGAGAGCTTATCCGAGTAAATACAAGATGAACGACAGCCCGAACATCATTATTACTTGCGTAGATAATATCGAAACAAGGAAAGAAATAGGAAAGTATTTCCGAAAGAAAAACCTCACTGCGAAGCATTTCAATAAGAACAAAGGAAACTACAGCTACGGATACAACGAACACTATCTCTTCTACTGGCTGGACCTCGGCAACGCACAGAAGACAGGACAAGCCGTCCTCGGAGCGAACAGAATCCCGCAGCCTGAAAGCGAGAAATACGAGACGATAGAGTATCTACCGTGTGCAACGGAGCAGTTCAGGCTAAACAAAAGCATGGAACGGGACAGCGGCCCCAGCTGCTCAATGGCTGAAGCCCTCAGTAAACAAGACCTGTTCGTGAACTCCGTCCTTGTTCAGACAGCAGGAAGCATGCTGTGGTCACTACTCACTGATGTCGCAATCGACACTCGTGGATTCTACATCAACCTTGACACATACAGGACAGCTCCGATTCCAATCAAGCAGGAAGACCTGCAACTAATTCCAAAAACCATTCAAAATAAATAATCCCGGGCTGTCTGCTTTATCATTCTCTCGGTCCGCCAGAACCACATATGATGAAAGAACAGGCAGCCTTTCTACAAAAACATAATTAAAACAAGTACACCATGAATACAGAAAACAAAAACCAACTCACTCCCGCTGAAGCGGTAGACGCCATCAAGCAGGCATACAAGCTGCTCTCCGGAGCGACTTCAAGCCGTCATATAATCTTCACTTCCCCCGCACCGAGCAGCACCGAAGCCGCCGCAAGGAAGAACATCATCCAGGCAAAGAACCTTCTTGATGTAACCATCGCCCTAATGAGAATGTAGCCTATGGCAAAACCAAGAATCAAATACATTCTCATTAAGAGAAAAGAAGACACCCACGAGAAAAATATCATGGGTGTCTTTTCTTCACTGAGGAAAGTGAAGAACAACGCAGAGCAGCAGTCTGCAAAATGCACAACAAAAGAATCCGTCTCCTTTGTAAAGTTGACCGAGGACACGGTTTACGACTAAACCAACAATCAAAACTACTAATTTTGTTTAAAAATACACAATGTTTGTTGTTTTTACTACTTAATTTGTTGAAAATTCTATTCAATTTGTTATCTTTGCAAATAAATCCTTGTTGTTAAAATTAAACAATTTTAAAAATTAGGAAAATGCAAGAAATTGTAAAAATTGACAGAATAAATCCCGAAGGATTACAAGTAAGTAATCCGTCTCTTCCATACGCAACAAAAGAAAACAGAAAACTTCTTGTTGACGCCTTTCTTGCAGCACAAGATGTAAAGGATTCTTCCCTTAAGACATACCGCCAATCCATAGAGCAATACATGCACTGGCTTGACTCGACGGGAAGAACCCTGCAAGGACTATCAGAGTCGGATATCGTAGAATACAAGAAATCCCTCCTTAAAACAGGACACAAGTCTCTCACTGTACGTTCATACCTTGTTGCAGTACGTAAGTTCTACGCCTGGACGGAGGGAATGAAGATTTACCAGAACATAGCCGCAAGCGTCAAGTCCCCAAAGGTAAACCAGGGAGGAGCCAAGGAGCATTTCATAAAGATGCACCTTAGCGAGATGCAGGCAGTACAGCTCCTTGAACACTTCAAGGACCAGCCAAGGAACTATGCCATGGTAAATCTTATGCTTCGCACAGGACTGCGTTCAATAGAAGTGTCGAGAGCCCGGATCGAGGACATCACCATCCGCAGCGGTCAGCGCGTGCTGACCGTTTGGGGAAAAGGAATGGATGCCCCCGACCCGTCTGTTTTCGTAGTGCTCACCGATGCTGCATACAATCCTATAAAAGAATACCTTGACACAAGGCCTAAAGCCCTTGGGGGAGAGCCTCTTTTCGCAACGCAAGGAACCGGATTCAACATAACAATCCTTCCTGACGGAAAAAGAGAAGTAAGGCGGCACAACGGCGGCAGCATGTCCACCAGGCTTATCCAAATGATAGTCAAGGACGGACTACGTGCCATAGGACTTGACGACCACGCCTATTCCACGCACTCCCTGCGCCACACAACCGGCACGCAGCTCCTGCGCCAAGGCGCATCCATCCTTGACGTACAGAGAACCCTAAGGCACTCATCCGTCAATACTACAATGGTGTACATTGCCTCCATACAGGAAGAAGAACACCTTCGCAACGCTCCGGAGAAACTGCTTGACAATTCATTCATTTTATAAACCTTAAATCATAGTACAATGGAAAAGGAAAATTTACTCGTCGTTACCTGTCTGGAAATTGACAAGGAAGGAAAAATCTCAAACTCCGAAATCAACTACGAAGTAATCGGAATCTTCAAAAACATTGAGAAAGTATCCGAAGAAATCAACAAACGACTGCTTAAGAAGAAAGAAACCGTAGCAAGCTACTACGAGAAGGAACTGGCTACTCTTCAAGAAGAGATTAACCAGAACATCTCTGAGCTTGCAAACGAGAAGGATCCCGATGCACAGGAAATCCTGCGTTATACCATTGAGACCCTCACGGAAAAACAGAAGCAGTATGAGGCCTCAAAAGTCTTCGACACATTCATCGCCAACGACAACAACGGAGAACTTTCGGAAATCACCGCCAAAGACGATTCACTGGGATGGATCTGCGCCTTTGATATTCAGAAACAAACCATCTGCGAATAGCCATGACAAAAACACATATCATTGCCGTAGCCAACGAGAAAGGGGGAGTGGGTAAAACCACTACCGCCTTCACCGTTGGTGTCCTCCTGTCAAAGGAGGGATACAAGGTGCTATTGGTCGACCTTGATGCACAGTGTACACTTACGGAAACCTGCATCAGCTTCGCCCCCGAGAAAACCGTCTATGACGCCTTTCTCGGTCCGAAAACAAAATCCGACATCAGCCCTTGCATCGTCTCCGGAAAAGACTTTGAGAATCCACTGGACAATATCGACCTTCTGCCATCCTCAAAGAATGTCATCGACCTGGACATGATGCTGGCCGCCAAGACCCAGCACGAAAAGCTGCTACTGAAAATCTTCCGTGCCATTGACGTCGTCCGTTATTACGACTATGTCGTCATAGACTGTCCTCCGTCACTTGGTCTTATAACCAAGAACGCACTCACTGTTTGCAACGAGCTTTTCGTTCCCACGACTGCGGAATACACCCCTGTCGCCGGCCTTGTGAAACTACAAGAGGAATGTGAAGAGATTGCCGAAGACCTGAACCCGGAACTCGCAATCACAGGAATTATCGTAACACGTTACAACAAAACAAGGAACCTTAACGTTGCAGCCGATGAATCCCTTCGCGAAAGCTTCGGAGATATCGTCTTCAAAACAAGGATCCGTGAGAACATCCGCATAGCCGAGAGTCCGCAAAAGCTACAGGATATCGTCTCATACGCACCTGAAAGCAACGGTGCCGCGGATTACCTTGCTCTCACGAAGGAAATAATTGAAAGATTCAACCATGACAACTAACGTAAAACAGCGTCTTCAGCTCTTCCTGGAGTACAAGAGGATATCACAATCAGCGTTCGAGAGGACTTGCGGATTCTCCCATGGATACGTTTCCAATATCCGCAGGTCTCCTTCTGCTAGCGCGTGCTCTCTGATTGCTCTCCAATTCCCCGAACTGAACATTAAATGGTTGACCACCGGAGCAGGACATATGCTGAGTTCCGAAGCTATGTCCATTCCGGTACCGGACAATGAAAGGACGCGATACGAAGAAATGATTGTATCAAGAGACAAGAGAATAAAAGAACTGGAATCCACTATCCTTAATCAGCAAAGAACAATCGACTTATTAAGAATAAAGGCAATAAAATAATCTTAAAATCAGAATTGAACAATTTCCTGAATTTTAAAAATTATTTCAATTTGTCAAATTGTTCCAATTCCCGAAATTGACAAAGTTTAATAACAAGTATTTAATAAAAAAGGCATGGCAAAGAAAACTGACCTAATGACAGGCTTTGGAGAGAGAATTAAAAGCGGCAGTCCTTCTGTCAACAAGACCAAGGATGAAAAACACTCCGGAGAGCAAACGCTAAGCGCACAAGAGAAGGAGCGTCGTTCACGTTCCGGCCGGCGTCCCACCTCGGATAACTCTCCGAGGGTTACAGATACATACGCCTATACGTCCCTGGCTCTTCACAATGAAACATATGAAAAGATACGTGAAATAGCAAGACGTAACGGATTGCCACACAGGGACTTAGTAAACGCAGCTTTACGTAAATATGTAGAACTTTACGAAGCTAAGAACGGCC
>OMVB01000135.1 GCA_900314395.1 uncultured Prevotellaceae bacterium
TTTGCAGATTACTAAACCCTGTTTGCAGATTACACATAACCGCAAACCGGATATTCAAAAACAATACTGCATGAAACTAACGGACTCTTTTCCCTTTCACCAGCCAGGTCTGGGCGCTTTCAATCTGAATCTGCACCAGTTGCCCGGGACGAATGGGAAGGTTGCTTCCCTCTTCCGTATCTTTTACAGAAACGTGGGCAGAAGCTGCATCGTCAGGCAAATTCACTGGATTTGTCACAGCCTTATCCGATGCGTCAACGTTCTGCTGCCACAGCACCAGTTTGTTGCCCCGGGTACGGCCGCTCCAGGTCTCCGGATGCTTTTCCGTGGGCCCTTCCGCCATCACTTCTACCGTCTGCCCCACCAAACGCTTATTGATACACAGGGACTGCCGGTTCTGCACATCCATCAGTTTCTGCAGCCTGACGTGCTTCATCTCATCCGGAATCTGATCCTGCATCCGGGCGGCCGGAGTACCGCTTCGTTTGGAATAAATAAAGGTAAAAGCGGAATCAAAGCCCACCTCTTCCACCAGACTGCAGGTCTCGGCAAAATCCTCATCCGTTTCGCCCGGGAACCCTACAATGATATCTGTGGTAATAGCAGCCTGGGGAATGTATTTACGTATCGTCTTCACCAATGCAAGGAACCGTTCCCGTGTGTAACCCCGGTTCATGGCTTTTAAAATCCGGCTGCTGCCGCTCTGGAGCGCCACGTGGAAATGCTCACACAGATGCGTCCCCTGCGCCACCGTTCGGATCACTTCTTCCGACATATCCCGGGGATGGCTGGTCATAAAATGGACCCGCTCCACGCCGGGCACCTGATCTACCGCTTTCAGCAACGCGGCAAACGGCTCTGCCTTTAAGGCTTCGGTAAAACCCTCTCCCACCGCGCTGCTGACAGACAGCAGTTTTTCTTCTTCATGGTTCCGCAAAAAATCCTTGCCGTAGGAATCCACATTCTGCCCCAAGAGGGTGATTTCCTTATAACCGGCCGCCACGGCGGAGCGCACTTCTTCTAAAATATTCTCAATGCTGCGGCTCCGTTCCCGGCCCCGCACATAGGGCACGATGCAGTACGTGCAGAAATTATTACAGCCGTACATGATGGGGATCCAGGCGCTGAAGCCGCTCTCCCGCACGCGCTGTCCTTCAAACTCACTGCTCTGTACTTCCAGACTGGTGAACACGCCATTTTTGCGTTCTTCCAGATAATCCTGCAAAATCTGTTTAAAAGAATTTACATACGAAGTGCCTAACAGCAGATCAATCTGGGGATATTTTTTCACCAGCGCCGCGCCGTCCTTTTGCGCCATGCACCCCGCCACACAGATGATCTGCCCCGGATGTTGGGCCTTCACACGTTTCAGTTCGCCGATTTTTCCCAGAATCTTAAGTTCCGCGCTTTCCCGGATGCAGCAGGTATTCACCAGGATCACGTCGGCCCGGACTAACTCTTCCGTGCGCGCGTAACCCAGTTCCTCCAGCTGTCCCGCATAATGCTCCGCGTCGCTTTCGTTCATCTGGCAGCCGTAATTTAAAATGGAATAATATTTTTCTTTTTTCATTTCAAAAATCCGTTGATAATCTGTTCTTCCGCCTGCTCCTGGGTAAGTCCCAGGGTCATCAGCTTGATGATCTGTTCCCCGGCAATCTTGCCGATGGCCGCTTCATGTACCAGGGCCGCGTCCACATTGTTGGCATCCAGCTGGGGAATCGCCAGCACCCGGGCCTTGTCCATGATGATGGCGTCGCACTCCGTGTGCCCTTTGCAGGCCGCGTTGCCGGTAATGCGGGAAGAAAACTCCTGGAAGGACTCTTCCCGTGCCACGGAACGGGACACCACATCCGCCGCCGCACCGTCTCCGTTCAGATAGGTTTCATAAATGCTTTTGGCTTTCTGGTTCCCATGGGTCATGAGCCGTTCCCTGACCACCAGGGACGCATTGGCCGCCAGTTCCGCTTTCGTGGTGCGGACCGTGGAATCCACGCCCTTGATCTGCACCATTTCCATTTCCATGGAACTGCCTTCTTCCAGATAGGCTTCCGTCACCGGGTTCAGAATGCGTTTGCCCCGGCCGTCCCCTTCTCCGTAATGCTTTTCCACATATTTTACTTTGCTGTTTTTGCCCACAAAGAATCGGTGCACGCCGTCATGCTCGGAATCCTGCACACCGCAGTTATGGATGCCGCAGCCTGCTACGATGACTACATCACAGTCTTCACCGATATAAAAATCGTTATAAACCGTTTCTTTCAGTCCGCTGTCACTGAGTACAACCGGAATATGTACGCTTTCCTTTTTCGTACCCGGTTTGATGCGGATATCGATGCCGCTCACATCCGCCTTGGAAACAATGTCAATGTTCGCTGTCGTGTTCCGGGCCGCCAGCTTGCTGTTAGCCCGGATATTATACGCGCCGGTAGGCACCGTATGAAGATCCGCAATCTCCGCCAGGAGTCGTTTCTGAATTGCATCAATCACAGTTCGCACCTCCCCGTTTCAGGCAACCGCATACGCCAACTGCGTCACTTGTCCCCAACAGTTCCGGAAGAATTTCTTCCCGGGGGCCGTGCTTTGTGACCTGTCCGTTGGCCAGCACTACGATCTCATCGGCAATCTGCAGAATCCGTTCCTGATGGGAGATGATCAGAATGGAACGGGTATTGGCCGTGCGCATCCGTTCAAACACACTGATCAGATTCTGGAAGCTCCACAGGTCGATGCCCGCTTCCGGCTCGTCGAAAATAGCCAGTTGGGTTCCCCGGGCCAGCACGGTAGCGATTTCTATCCGCTTTAACTCTCCGCCTGAAAGAGAGGCGTTCACTTCCCGGTTGATATAATCCCGGGCGCACAGTCCCACTTCCGATAAAAATTCACAGCAGGCGCTGACAGTCAGTTGTTTGCCTGCCGCAATGCGCAGCAGATCCAGTACCGTGATTCCCTTAAACCGGGCGGGCTGCTGGAACGCAAAGCTGATGCCCAGGTTGGCACGCTCCGTAATGCTTTTGCCTGTAATGTCCTTACCATTAAATAGAATCTTGCCTTCTGTGGGCGTTTCAATGCCGGCAATGAGCTTTGCCATGGTGGACTTGCCACCGCCATTGGGACCTGTCACGACAACAAACTTCCCATCGTCAATGTTCAGATCCAGATGCCGGATGATCTCTTTCTCTTTACTGTCATCCTGCACGTTAAAACTGATGTCTTTTAACTCAAGCATGATTCCTCCGTGTTATGATTCCTCTATTCTTCCTTAATCTAGTATTTCTATGTTTAGCCTGTTACTGCTTTTTGCACAGATTTTACAGATATTATACCATGAATCTGCCGATACGTTTAACAATTTGCCTTAAAACAGATACCATAATAATATATATCAAATTAGTAGGAATTTCAATACCGCGATATGTTTAATTTAGTAAAATATCTGTGAAAACTTTCTTCTCTTATCCGCACGTATTAAAACCGCTCACTACCAACATGGTATTATCTGCTCATTAGCAACGAAATACTGCTCAAATGAGTTGGTACGACAGCCGCACGTGAGATGAATTATTCTGCGCTTCCAAAAATCTGTCAGCAAAACTTTTAAAAAACTATAGCTATTTTTTATATTTGTGGTAAAATAGGAAAGTATTATTATGAGTAAGGAGATTTTTATTTTGCTGGAAATTATTAAAGCCATACTGTTTGGCATCATCGAAGGCGTCACCGAGTGGCTGCCCATATCTTCCACCGGCCACATGATCCTGTTGGACGAATTTATCCATTTAGGAGTCAGTGCCCAGTTTTACAAGCTGTTTGAAGTTGTGATCCAGTTAGGCGCCATCCTGGCTGTCATCCTTTTGTACTTTGAAAAAATCTGGCCTCTGAAACAAAAAGACGGGGCCCTCACCCTGGACCGCCCCACCCTGGACCTCTGGGGAAAAATCATTGTAGCCTGCCTGCCTGCCGCCGTCATCGGTATCCTGTTTGACGACTGGATGGAGGAACATTTCTTTACACCGGAAGTTGTAGCAATCACCCTGATTTTCTATGGCATACTGTTTATCCTGATCGAGTCCCGTAACATCGGTTCCGGAAGCGTTAAAAACGTAAAGGATATCTCTTACCGCAAAGCCATCCAGGTAGGTATCTTTCAACTGCTGTCCCTGGTGCCGGGCACATCCCGTTCCGGTTCCACTATCATCGGCGGCCTGCTGATTGGGCTGGAGCGCAGCGTAGCCGCAGAGTTCACCTTTTATCTGGCTATTCCCGTCATGATTGGTGCTTCCCTGCTGAAACTGGTAAAATACATTCTGCGGGTCGGCTTCGTATTTAACAGCAACGAATTGCTGATCCTGGCAGTGGGCTGCA
>OMVB01000144.1 GCA_900314395.1 uncultured Prevotellaceae bacterium
TTCAGTTGCGTTCAGTTTCTTGGAAATTTTGGCGTTTTTTATGAAACAGGGCTTTTAGGGCTCAAAAAATATTCGTATCTTGCAGTCGTGTTTAGGGCCTAAGTTGCTGGCTTTTTGCACAACGGTGTTGTGAAACACGCACAACAATATGTTCTTTAAAATAGCTTGCGGTGGCGTTGCATTTGTGTCCAATGTTGGTGATTTTTGGGCAGGTAGTACCTCGGTTGAGCGAGAGGTGTTACGGTAAGGGGTATATTTAATTGAGTATCAATTAGTTAAGCTGCATATTGGAGTGATTCTTACAGTATTAGGTCCAATATAAACGGAAAAGAATGAAATAGATTTGAATCAATATTTTTTTTATACTTTTCCAATTCCGCGCACTTCCAAAAGAATCCTGAAGGATGCTTACTTAAATAAGCTGTATTAATCATAGCATCCTTCCCTGCGCAATATTTAACAAAATCCACATTTTTTTTACAGGAATACAGATCAATAAAACCAGAAAAGGGATGCTCTTTTTCAAGAAAATCAATAAAACGCGATATATATAAAGGATTTACTTTATCTTTGTCCAAACAAAAAAGAATATAATCAGCATTGTTAATATTGCTGATGGACTGAAAGGTATTAGCTATTCCACCAATATTTGTATTGTTTCTTCTTAAAATAAGACGCTCATCATTAATTAAAGAAAGTTCCTCGTAAGACCCATCATTAGAGCAATTATCTAAAATAGATATTGTAAACCTCCTATCTTCATTAGACAAAACTTCTTTAATGTCTTGTATAAATAATTGACCCCTGTTAAATGTAGGGTAGCATATACACAAAGTACATTCTTCCATACTTATTATCTCTCAGGTAGGAAATGGTAGAACTTCCCTAAAAAGTCATTATACTTATCACCCTCTCGGTACTGGGTTAACACTAATGTATTATCCATCAAAATGTCAATGCTTTTAGGGTTAAACTCGTATGTCTTACTTCTATTGTAAGCTCTTATTGTTATGGAGGATCCTTGCCTTACCCCACAATAGGATGATATCGAAACAGCAAGTCTCGCTACTAATTAACTTCATAACTCCCAACAAAATTCAACGCCACAATCACACGCGAAGTATGGAAAGACAATTGATCATATGTCTTATATGCCTTAAGTTGAGCAATAGCCGCCTCTGCACTAAGAACTCCGCTTTCGTACTGGTTTACAGTGGCAAAAACATTATCATTTGCTACTGGTCCAAAGACCAGGTCGTAGTCGTGCTTAATACCTTTTCTGGAATCAACCACAAAGTTGAGCCATTCTTCATCTACCCCATGGAACTCTCTGATACGAATATCCGGGTTAGACAACAACGACTCATCAAATTCATATACAGAGACTATCCTCTTGGGGGCATCGGTTCTATCTTGTTTTATCTTGGTCCACTTTTCGGCCTGCTCCGGCTGGGTGGTGGTATAGAATCCCTTCCCGAAGTCGGTATTCTTTCGGCCATAATGGAGGCTTGGCTTACGCACCTCAACTACTGATCCATGATACAGTTTCATCTCTTCTTCCTCCTATCTATGTATCTTTGGACTTCATCAATAACGTAACCGGTTCCCTGGGTGTGAAGTAAGTCGTAATGCTTGAGAAGGAACTCATCGGCCTCGTATTCCTTGAACAACGCCAAGGCCTGTAAACCACCTATACGCTTGCTAAGCGCATACTTCTCTAGAGTATATACATAGAACTCAAATGCTTCGCGAGAAACCTCTATGGTTTTCTTCTTGCGACGGTCTTCAAACTCGTCGTACAAGGCCTCTGAACTAAGATACCACCACTTAGCGCCCTCATCGTAAAGGTCCTTATACATATCATTAGAATAGATGTATACAAGAGCCTCGTCCAGGGAGATTCTTCTTCTCTCTGACACATACTCAGCCAAGTTTGCAATCTTGACCGGGACTATGTTGTCTTCGTATACGCCCATACTCTTAAAGAAAACGTTTTTCAATCTCTTTCCAATTGACAATTCCCCACAAAGCACTCAGATGGGCAGCGCGCTTGTTTTGGTAGTCGAGGTAGTAGGCGTGCTCCCAGACGTCGAAGGTCAAAATGGGCTTGAAGCCATGCACCACGGGATTATCTGCACCCGAGTACTGGGCAATGGAGAGCGCGCCGGAGGCATCGGCATGGAACCAGACCCAGCCGGAGCCAAACAAGCTAACACCCTTCGCTTCAAACTCAGATTTGAAGGCGTCGATGCTCCCCCCACTGCTTGACAATCTGGGCAAAAAGAGGAGATTCTTCGCTGCGCTCAGAATGACAGGCATCAGAAGTGAACTGACCAAAATAGAGATTGTGGTTCAGAATCTGCCCGGCATTGTTAAACACAGCACGAGATTCCGGGTCAAGCCCAGAATGACGGACAATCTCCTCCAGGGACATCGTTTCAAACTCCGTCCCGGCAATCAACTTGTTAAGGTTATCCACATAGCCCTGCAGATGCTTGCCGTGGTGGAAACTCAGCGTCTCATCACTAATCACCGGAGCAAGGGACTTGTATGGTAAATCTA
>OMVB01000134.1 GCA_900314395.1 uncultured Prevotellaceae bacterium
GAACGAGACCGTATTCCAGATGGTTTTCCGGTAGGCTGCAAAATCCGTCCTATTTGGGAAAACGAAGTTCACTGCAAAGACAGATTCCAATCTTCTGGGGAGCACTATTCAGGCGGTCCGGAAGAGTAAGGGTATTACCCAGGAGGAGTTGGGCCGCCGTGTAGGACTTGGCAAGAGCAGCATCAGCAAGATTGAAAAGGGTCTTACCCATATTTCGGCTGAGGATGCAGCCATTTTGTTGGAGGCTATGGGCGAGCAACTGGTTTTCTCTGCCTCCGGGATTGATGAGAGCCCTGCGACCAAGGAGCAGAAGACCAAGTTTATTACCACGGGGGTCTCATGGTTTGCAGAGGAGAATAAACTGACATTTGCCAAGGCCTATCAGTTCCTCCTTCTGTACAAGGGCATTGATTTCCTAGAAAGCAGTTTCCGTTATGAGCAGACACTGCCCCGCGCCATTGTTCTTCAGGATCTTTCCCGCATCTGTGCCAATAATGGAGGACGCTTATGAGGAAATCTTCCGCTACAAGCGCGAATTCCCCAGAACATACCTGGAAGACAAGAACCTGGAGATATTAACAGAATTAACAGCATTATAATATGAGCGAAACGACTATCCGCATTGATACCCTTCTGGCCGACTTGAGCGCATACTTGGTGGCCAGGTATGACATGACTCCCCGGGATGCGACCGGACTGGTGATGCAGTCCCCGGTGGCCGAGAGCCTCAGGGAAGAAAATTCTGCCTACTTGAATTACAGCGTTGAGCAGTTGGCAGCCCAGATGCTTTAAGGCTTTTTGCTCCGAAAAAAGAGCATAGTGTAAAGCCAAGTGTAAAGTTTTTGACACCCTATTGTAAATCAGTTGTTTATAGAGTGCGTGGTACAAATGTGATACGGCCGAAAAAATTTTCAAAAAACTTCAATTTCTCGATCTGAACACTGATGGCGATTACCCTTCATACCTGGACCCCCGCTGATAAACCGGCGCTGATGGCGCTGTGCAATGCCGTTGACCGGACCTTCCTGTCGGACCGGCTGCCGTATCCTTACACCGAAGCGGATGCCGACTGGTGGCTTGGTATGGTGGCGGAGAATGACGGCAAAGAGGGTGTCTGGCGGTCCATCGTCCTGGACGGACAGATTGTCGGAAGTATTTCCGTGGAAAGGATGGCCAATGAGAATCGTTCCGTTGGGTCGATTGGCTATATGATCCTGACGCCGTTCTGGTCTCAGGGTATCGGCACGGAAGCGGTTCGGCAGATCTGCGGGATTGCGTTCGGGGAATTGGCGTTGGAGCGTATCGTAGGCGAGGTATTCCCGGAAAACCTGGCATCGGCACGTGTCCTGGAGAAGAATGGCTTCTGGCTGGAGGAGACGAAAGCAGAGGCCATTGTCAAGGGCGGGAAGGCGATGGATGTGAGGGTGTACGGACTTCCTCGCTGAGTTTATTCCGCTATCATCTTGTAGCCGGTGCCGCGGACGTTGACGATGCGGATGCGGGGGTCTTTGGAGAGGGCGCGGCGGAGGCGGGTGATGAAGACCTGGAAGCTGCGGGCGTTGAAGAAGTCGTCGTCGCCCCAGAGGTCGAGGAGGAGGTTCTGCATGGGAACGACTTCGCCGCAGGCCCGGCAGAGACGGCGGAGGATTTCGGCTTCACGGTGGGAGAGGTTGACGGTCTCGCCTTTCGGGAGATATTCAAGTGTTTGGGATGAGGGCGTAAAGCGGTAATCACCCAGGCTGTATTCGTTCTGCTCCGGTTCTTGTCTTTCAGTCATGTAGGCTTTTCCCATCAGGGCCTTGATGCGGATGATGAGTTCCTGGATGGCGAAGGGCTTCTTGAGGTAGTCGTTGGCGCCGAGTTCGAAGCCGGTGACCACATCGTCCGGGGTGGATTTGGCCGTGAGGAAGAGGACGGGAGTATGGTCGTCGGTCTTGCGGATGCGGCGGACCATCTCGAAGCCGTCCAGCCGGGGCATCATCACATCGGCAATGAGGACGTCCGGGCGGACTTCGAAGAATCGTTTGAGGCCTTCGGCTCCGTCGTATGCGGTCTCCACCGTGAAGCCCTTGCTGCGAAGGGTCTCACTGACGATTTGTACGAGGGTCTTTTCGTCTTCGACGAGGAGGATTTTGATGGCGCTCATAGATTCTTCACTTCGTTCAGAATGACAATACAAATTCACTGCCCTTGCCGGGAGTGCTGGAGACTTCTATGGTACCACCGTGCTTCTCGACCATTGTTTTGGCGTAATAGAGTCCGAGGCCATAGCCCTTGACATCGTGGATATTGCCGGTGGGAACGCGATAGAATTTGTCGAAGATGTGCTTCTGCTTGTCCGGCGCTATTCCGATACCGTTGTCACGGACACGGATTTCGGTTCCTTCATCGGTGGCTTTCGCCGTGATGTCGATGCGGACTGATTCTCCAGAGTATTTAATGGCGTTGTCGATGAGGTTGCTGAGGATGTTGGAAAGGTGGAAGCTGTCGGCGTCGAGGACCAGGTCATCTTCAACATCTATGTGGATGTCGCAGGGCTTTCCGGCGGAAAGACGGTGCTGTTCGGAGAGCTTCTGCAGCAGGGGCTCCAGTTCGATGGTCTCGCGCCTCAGCTCGAAAGTCTTGCGGCTTTCCATACTCATCGAGAGGATCTGTTCTATCATTCCTTCCAATTTTTCCAGCTGGGCCTGGCTTATCTCCAGGTACTCACGGCGTTTCTCCGGGTCGTTACCCGCTTCGAAGTTGAGCAGGGCGTCATTGGCGGCGTAGGCAACGGCCACCGGGGTCTTGAGCTCGTGGGTGATGTTGTTGGTGAAGTCGCTCTTCATCTCTTCCAGGCTCTTCTGTTTGAGCATGGTATGGATCAGGAACCAGAAGGAGAAAGCCAGGATGAGGAAAAGCACCAGCGAGGCGGCGATGACACCTGCCATCTTACGGAGAATGACCAGCGTGAGTGGCTCCATGGTAAGCCGGTATATCTTGCCTTCACCCTCTTCTCCATAGGAAAGGTCAAAGTCTTTTGCGCGGGAAGAGGGTGTATATCCTTGGGTGGATACGACCGCCAGGGTATCTGCTCCGGAGAGCATCAACAAGCGGTGCGGCGCATTGACTTCGTAGGAGGCAAGCCGTTCCATGAGAATGCTGTCCAGCACGGCGGGATTGGGCTTGGAGATGTTGTCTATTCCCTGGTGCAGGCCAATTTGGTAAGCGGAGGACATTTCGCCGGGGCTGCTTACCGCATAGGAGGATGCCGAAGCGCTGATGGAGTCTTCGGATTTCTCGGTTTTGATGGTGGTTACTTTGATGGTGCGGGTTCCGTCATTGTTTACGACGACAGAGTCCGTCCGTACCTTGGTTTGTTTTCCGGCGTTCGACCAGCCTTGGGCGATGGTCACGCTTCCGTGGAGATCGCCTTCTGAACGGAGTGTCTTCACCCGCTCCATGATTTCCGCGAAGTCCGCCATCTGCAAAGAGACATTGATGAGTGATTCGTCGGACTGGTAACGGGATTTGTAAAGTCCGGACAGCCAATAGACCTGGTAGCCGAAGAGGGCTGTCAGCGATACGATCAACAGGATAATGATATGACGGGACGGAAGTTTCATGGTGCAAATTTAGCCGAATTTACAGAAACAGAGGGCATTTTAACACTATTTAACACTTCTTAACATTGCTTTAACATAGTTTCTCAGGGATTCGAAGCAATTTTGCAGCGTAAAATCAGATCCTTCGGCCTGAGGCCTCAGGATGACAAAAACAGATAAGATGAAGAAAATAGTTTTGATGTTTTGCATGGCTCTCGCTGCCGTCGGACTGGCTGCGCAGGAGCCGGATTCGCTCGCCATCGCGGCGGCGGATAGCCTGTATCTTGAACTGACATCTGCGACGGTGACGGCGGAAAGGCCGGTAGTGAAGGTGGACAAAGGTGCGCTGGTGTATGACCTGCCGCGTATTCTGGAGAAGACACCGGCGGACAATGCCTACGAGGCCATCGGCAAGTTGCCGGGCGTGATGCCACAAGGCGAAGGCTTTTCGGTGGCAGGGCGCGGTGCAACTGTGGTAATCGACGGGAAGGTTTCTACGCTGTCGGCCGACCAGGTAAACGCGCTGCTGCGCTCGACTCCGGTGAGCCGGATTGCAAAAGCGGAGGTGATTCCCAATGCCACGGCGAAGTACCAGGTGCGAGGCGCCCTCATCAATATCGTCTTAAACCATGACACCGAGGACCGGGGCAAGCTGCAGGGCGAGATTTACGGGAAGTATGCGAACGAGTACGCCGGCAGCGCCCAGGGACGGGGTTCCCTGCTCTATACCAAAGGGAAGTTCTCGACGGACTTGATTTATAGTTATGGTTTTAACCAGATACATAATGACAATACAATGGAGGCGCGGCATAGGCTCAATGATGGAAGTATTCACAATATTTCACAAAATGAGCTGGTGGATACCCGTGACAAATCGCACCAGGTTCGCTGGGGAGCTGATTATTTCTTTGCAGAGAATCACAGGGGCAGCCTCGTATATAACGGGAATTTCGGCAAGTCAGGTACAGACCTGAATACGACAGGGACCGAAATCTCTACCGCCCGGATAGACAGAAACAAGCAGTTGCATAACGTCCGCGCAGATTACATGGCGCCTTTCGGGCTTTCCGTCGGTGCGGAATATACACATTACAGCAAGCCCTCCAACCAGCTGCTGAAGAGCACCTTCGAAGGGGCGGACTGGCACTTCCGGACGGAGGACCGGCA
>OMVB01000138.1 GCA_900314395.1 uncultured Prevotellaceae bacterium
GAGGTTTCTTCGCAGATCGCGGATGTGTGCCGTGTTTTGGCTTCCGGCCGGACTTGCGCCCTTGTTGTCCGCAAAGACACTTTCTCCAAATCTGACCCTGTCATTTCGACCCCTGATTCTGTCATTTCGACCCTTGGTTCTGTCATTTCGACCGAGCCCGAAGGGCGAGTGGAGAAATCCCTCTCCAGGGAAACTGCAATCCAAATGGTTGCGGGGGCAGCGGGGCCTTCAGACGTAATAGTATCATCTACGGGAATGATCAGCAGGGAACTTTTTGAGTTCCGTGAGGCTGCCGGACAGGGGCATGAAAGGGATTTCCTGACGGTTGGCTCAATGGGGCATGCAAACCAGATTGCTCTTGGTATTTCCCTGGAGAAGCCGGGCCGCCGGGTCTGGTGTTTTGACGGCGATGGTGCCGTTATCATGCATATGGGCTCAATGGCTACGGTGG
Organism: uncultured Prevotellaceae bacterium; assembly: GCA_900314395.1. Taxonomy (GTDB): domain Bacteria; phylum Bacteroidota; class Bacteroidia; order Bacteroidales; family UBA932; genus Cryptobacteroides. The sequence continues at coordinate 452 of OMVB01000138.1, forward strand.
GTGTCAAGGGGAAGTCTAATTTTGTTCATGTGGTTTTCAATAACGGGGCGCATGATTCTGTGGGGGGACAGCCTACGGTTGGCCTGCAGATTGACCTTCCGGGTATTGCCCGTGCCTGCGGCTACCGCAATGTTCTTTCTGTTTCAACAGAAAAGGAACTGTTGGAGGCTCTTGGTTCTGTCATTTCGACCCCTGGTTCTGTCATTTCGACCCTTGGTTCTGTCATTTCGACCGAGCCCGAAGGGCGAGTGGAGAAATCTCTCTGCGGTCCGGTCTTCCTGGAAATAAAAGTCCGGAAGGGCAACCGCCCGGACTTGGGCCGTCCTACGACCACTCCGCTGCAGAACCGGGATGCTTTCATGAAGTTTCTAAAATAGCGTGGGATGCAGCAGGTACTACAAGGGATATCGGCGTTGAAAACGGCATTGGAAGGCAGCCGGAGGGTGCTTTTGGTGTGCGATGGCTCGTGGCCTTTTTTAAACATCGGCCCTTCTGTTGAAGCAGCAATCGGTGGTATCGACGCAAATTTTTTAAGGTTCAGTGATTTCGCTTCAAATCCTCAGTATGAGTCTGTTCGCAAAGGGATAGAGGTTTTCAACTCGGGGGGCTGCGATACTATTGTGGCTGTCGGTGGCGGAAGCAGTATCGACGTTGCAAAGTGTATCAAGTTGTTCTGCCGTATGTCCCCGGGGAAATTGTTCTTTGAGCAGCCGTATTCAGATACAGGAATTAAGCTGATAGCTATTCCTACTACTGCCGGAACGGGCAGTGAATCAACGCGTTACGCTGTCATTTATTATGATGGCGCCAAGCAGTCCATTACTCATTCCAGTATTGTTCCGGATTTTGCTGTCCTGGAGCCGTCGGTGCTTGGCTCGCTGCCGGTGTATCAGAAAAAGTGCACCATGATGGATGCGCTTTGCCAGGGGATTGAGTCCTGGTGGAGCGTGAATGCGACGGATGAGTCCCGCGAGTATTCCCGCAAGGCTATAGAAACTATAATGAACAATTGGGAAGAGTATATCTTCGGGGCGGCAGCCGGCCAGGCGGCTGGCAGCAGTGCCGCTGCAATTATGCTGGCAGCCAATTATGCCGGAAGGGCTATCAATATAACGCAGACCACCGCGCCACACGCATTCAGTTATAAGCTGACATCCCTTCTGGGCCTCCCTCACGGCCATGCTGTAGCCCTCTGCCTCCCGGAAATTTGGAAGTTCATGCTGGATTCCGTGTCATTCCGGCCGAGTGGAGGAAACTCCCTTATGGCGGTGTTCACCGACATCGCCAATGCCATGGGGGCAGAAACTCCGGAATCCGCAATAGCCCTCTTCCGCTCCCTATTGACCAAGCTGGGACTTTCACGTTCTGCCACAGAATCGGAGAAATCTCCCTCCCTTCTTGACACCCTGTCCGCATCCGTCAACCCTATCCGCCTGGCCAACAACCCCATTCCAATCACCACCATCCAGGCCCGCGAAATCTACGCCAGAATCCTTGAAAAAAGTTTACCAGACAGAGCAAAATAATTTGCACCCGAGCGACATAGACCCTTAAAAATCGGAGCGAGCGGTGCAAATATATTTTGCGATGTCGTAGAACGGGATTGAAAAACAGAGGAATAATCCTTTGGATTATAGCTTGGAAATTGTAAATTTGCAAGTTGGACGATTGGCTCCGTGCCGGTTGTACAATTTTTGAAAGAGATATGGCAAATTTCAAGAAGAAACTGAATCAGATTATTCCTGCCGGCAGGCGGTACACAGATCCGCTCAGGACCCTCGCGTGGGGTACAGACGCGGGTTTTTACAGGATGATTCCACAGGTGGTAGTAAGGTCAAAGACAGAGGAAGAAGTATCCAAGGTCCTTGCCGCAGCTAACGAAAGCGGAGTTGCAGTCACCTTCAGGGCTGCCGGAACAAGCCTCTCAGGACAGGCCGTAAGCGATTCCGTGCTGCTTGTAGCCGGTAAAAACTGGGAAAAATTCCAGTTCCACCCGGAAAACAACACCATTACGCTCCAGCCCGGAATAGTAGGCGCCAAAGTTAACGCCATCCTCTCCAAATACGGCCGCTGCTTCGGGCCGGACCCCGCCTCCATCGGCAGCTGCATGGTAGGCGGCATCGTCATGAACAACGCATCCGGAATGAGCTGCGGCACCCATGCCAACAGCGACAAAGAGCTGGTATCGGCAAGAATCATATTTGCCGACGGTACCATTCTTGACACAGGCTCACCGGAAAGCTGCCACGAATTCAGGACAAGCCATAAAGACTTCATAGAAGGCATAGAAGCTATACGGGACGAGATCCAGAGGGATGCCAAGCTAACCAAACGCATTCTCTACAAATACTCCATCAAGAACGTAACCGGACTGAACATACTTCCCTTCGTCCGCTTCACAGACCCCTTCGACATCATAGCACACCTTCTCGTAGGCTCAGAGGGAACCCTCGCTTTCTTAAGCCAGGTGACAATGAACACCCTCCCGATCGCCCCCTTCAAGGCCAGCGCGATGATATACTTTAACACCATCAGCGATGCCGCAAAGGCCGTGGTGGCAATGAGGAAACTGGACGTAAGCGCCGCGGAGCTGCTGGACATCAGGTCACTGACATCGGTAAACGATCCTCACCTCACTCCGGAAATCCCGGACCTTACAGCGGTTCTCACGGAAGTGCGGGCAGAATCGGCAAAAGAACTGAAAAATAAAATATCGGCAGTGGAAGAGGCCCTGAAGACCTTCGGCTGCGAAGTCAAGTTTACATCGGACCCCAAGGAGTACGCTCCCTACTGGGCCATCAGGGCCGGAATATTCCCCACAGTGGGAGGCCTTCGCAAACAGGGTACAACATGCCTGATAGAGGATGTAGCCTTCCATATCGAGGACCTTCCGCAGGCGACGGCAGATTTGTCGGCCCTGCTGGACAAACACGGTTACGACGACTCCTGCATATACGGTCACGCCCTTGAAGGAAACTTCCATTTCATTATAAACCAGGCGTTTGACTCAGACGTAGAGGTCTCCCGCTACGAGTCCATGATCCGCGACGTGGCAGAGATGGTTGTCGGCAAATACGACGGCTCGCTTAAGGCTGAACACGGCACCGGCCGCAACATGGCACCCTTCGTGGAGTACGAGTGGGGAGAGAAAGCCTTCGGCATAATGAAGCGTGTCAAGGCGCTCTTCGACCCTAAGGGAATCCTGAATCCGGGGGTTATCTTCAACGACGACCCTAAATGCTTTATCAAGAACTTCAAGGCGCTTCCGGTACTTAAACCGGCCGTTGGAGCCGATGAACCGGAGCTTCTGGAAGCATACAACCGCCTGAACAAATGCATCGAATGCGGATTCTGTGAGGTTAACTGCCTCTCTTGCGGTTTCACCCTGAGCTCCCGGACAAGGATTGTCGCCCAGAGAGAGATTGCCCGTCTTAAGGCCGATGGTTCCGATCCCGCCCGCCTGAAGGCCCTTCAGAAGGCCTACCGCTACCTTGGAGAAAAAACCTGCGCCGGGGACGGCCTGTGCTCAATGTCTTGTCCGATGGGAATCAACGTTGCAGACCTTACGCATCAGATAAGAAGGGAAAAATACCCCAAGGGAAGCATCGCTTACAAGACCGGGGAGTTTGCTGCAGACCATTTCAAAGGCCTCAAAAAGGGCGTCAGGGGGCTGCTCAGGACCGCATCGGTAACAAGTAATATCATCGGAGGCCCGGCAATGGGAGCAATCGGCAAAGGCTTGCATAAAGGTCTTAAACTGCCGCTTTGGAGTCCCGCCATGCCAAAAGCTTACAAGGTGCCCGGGTCTTTGAAGAAAGCTGTTCAGGAGACATCGCCTTTGAAGGTAGTCTATTTCCCCAGCTGCCTTAACCAGATGATGGGAGTGTCCGCTAAAGGCAGCCCTGTCAAGACTCCTCTTGTAAATGAAATGACGGAACTGCTGCGCAAGGCCGGATACGATGTGGTTTTCCCGGAAAATATGGACAATCTTTGCTGTGGTACCATCTGGGAGAGCAAGGGTATGCCGGAGATTGCGGACAAGAAGACGGCAGAGCTGGAGGAAGCCCTCTGGACGGCATCGGAGCATGGGAAATACCCTGTTCTGTGCGACCAGAGCCCCTGCCTGCACAAGATGCGCTCCAAGATATCCAAAATGAAGCTTTATGAGCCGGCAGAGTTTATCTATGACTTCCTGATGCCGCACCTGAAGGTAGTGAAAAAGGAGCCCAAAGTGGCTGTCCATACAACCTGTTCTACACGCAAGATGGGGCTTAAGGACAAACTTGTAGAGCTTGCAAAACTCTGTGCAGATGAAGTGGTGGTTCCGGAAGGAGTCGGCTGCTGCGGCTACGCAGGAGACAAGGGGATGAACATCCCGGAGCTTAACAAATATGCCCTGCGAAAGCTCAAGGAAGAGGTTAAGGACGTTCCCGTAGGCTATTCCAACAGCCGTACATGCGAGATCGGCCTTACAACCAACTCCGGAATCCCGTATGTATCTATCGCCTATCTGGTCAATAAATGTACAAAAACAATATAACACTATGCCAAAAATTTCCAACCGCGGTGCAGAGATGCCCGCATCTCCTATCCGTAAGCTTGTTCCCTTCGCAGATGCTGCAAAGAAACGCGGAACAAAGGTATTCCATCTTAACATCGGCCAGCCTGACCTTCCCACCCCGCAGAAGGCTCTTGACGCCCTGAAACACATTGACCGCAAAACCCTTGAATACACTCATTCCCAGGGTCTTCTCTCATTGAGGGAGAAGCTTGTGGGCTATTATTCAAAGTTCGGTATCAATCTTACCGCCGATGAAATCATGATTACCTGCGGTGGCTCGGAGGCCCTTCTCTTCGCCTTCCTGTCCTGCCTTAATCCCGGTGATGAGCTTATTATGGTGGAGCCCGGATATGCAAACTATCTTGGATTCGCAGTTACTGCCGGCCTTACCGTAAAAACCGTTACTTCACGAATTGAGGACGGATTCGCCCTGCCTTCTGTAGAGGACTTTGAGAAAGCTATCACTCCCAAGACAAAGGCTATCCTTATCTGCAACCCTAACAACCCTACAGGCTATCTGTACAGCGAGGACGAGCTCCTGCGCCTTCGCGACATCGTCAAGAAGCATGATCTCTTCCTTCTTGCCGATGAGGTTTACCGTGAGTTCGTTTACAACGGAAAGCCTTACCGCAGCGCCCTTACACTTGAGGGAATAGAGGATAATGTTATTGTAATCGACTCTGTATCAAAACGTTACTCAGAGTGCGGCGTACGTGTCGGTATGCTCGTGACCCATAACGCAGAGGTCCGTTCCACCGTTATGAAGTTCGCCCAGAGCCGTCTTTGCCCTCCTCTGGTAGGCCAGCTTGTAGCAGAGGCTTCAATTGAGGGGACCGAGGCTTATGCCAAGGAGTGCTTCGACGAGTACAAGGCCCGCCGCGACTTCTTCATCGCCGGCCTTAACAAGATTGAGGGCGTTTACAGCCCCATGCCGGAAGGCGCATTCTATACCGTTGTAAGCCTGCCTGTAGACGACGCAGAGGCTTTCTGCAAATGGTGCCTTACAGACTTCAGCTACGAGGGATGCACCGTGATGATGGCCCCTGCAGCCGGTTTCTACGGAGACCATGAGATTGGCCGCAAGCAGGTCCGCATGGCTTATGTGCTCTGCATAGAGGATCTTGCAAAGGCTCTTAAATGTCTTGAGGAAGCCCTTAAGGCATACAACAGGAAGTAGATGAATTTGCTTAAGACAAAACTTGTCAATACCCTGAAGGCCTTCGCCGATTTATGCGACCGCGAAGGCCTCCGGTGGTATATGGCCTTTGGCAGTGCAATAGGAGCGGTACGCGAGGGCGGCCTTATCCCCTGGGACGATGACATCGACGTCTATATGCCCCGTGAGGATATGCAGAAGCTGCTTTCCCTTTCCGCCCCCGACGGCTATGAGTTGCTGCATCTGAGCACTGTAAACCAGCCCCTGCCTTATGCCTATGCCAAGTTTTGTGAGAACTCTTCTACTATTTGGGAACAGCGCAAATACCCTTGCGTCATAGGCGTTTTCATAGATATCTTCCCCCTGGACCAGGTTCCCGCCGCTGAGGCTTCTGCCCTGCGGAGTGCCTATCTCCGTCGCCTTGTGGCCTATAAAAGAGGTATCAGGCGCACAAGTTTTGGCCGATGGTGGCAGTCTTCCCTCCATGACAAATTTGCCACTTTCCAGGATTTTCTTTATTACAGGCCGATGCTGCCCCGTTCCCGCCGCCTTCTTCTTGAGGCCGATACTGTCGCGGCTGCACGCAGGGGAGACCGGTACATGCTGTACGACAATATATACGGCGATGCCAAGGTGGTTTACGACAAGGCTCTCTTTGACGGAGAACCGCTTTGGGGAGAGTTCGAGGGCCTTAGGGTCCCGCTCCCGTCCGGGAACGATGCTCTTTTAAGGCAGATTTACGGGGATTACATGACGCCGCCCCCGGAAGAAAAGCGTGTCTCCGGCCACCATCATTATTTTATGGATTTGACACGCCGCCTTTCGGTGTCAGAAATTAAAAGAATGCAGAAATGAGTTTCCTGAAGTCCATATGCCGCAGGCCCAGAAAAATAGGAACGGCTTTCACACGGCTGCGCAACAAGGCCAATTTCAAGGTTAATGGCGTAAGCTTTGGCAGGAATTGCCGCCTTGAGGGCCGCATCCGCCTTTCCGTCGATGACGGTGCGCGCGCAAGCATCGGGAGTGGCTGCCATATCTCCGGCGGTCGCTTTGTAAACCGTATCGGACGGAATTTGGAAAGCTCGCTGAGCGCCGGCGCCGGTGCGGTCCTGCAGATTGGCGACGGCTGCGGAATCAGTTCCAGCTGCATCTGGGCCAGGAAAAGCATCAGCATCGGCAACAATGTAAACATCGGAGCGGATTGCATTATCTTGGACCACGACGCCCACAGCCTGGATTATTTGAACCGGCGTACATTTCCTGCCGACGCTGCCGACACCAAGGCTGCTCCGGTTTCGATAGGGGATGATGTCCTTCTGGGTACCAGGGTGATTGTGCTTAAGGGTGTTACGATTGGCGCGCGTGCCGTTGTGGGCGCCGGGAGTGTGGTTACCTGCGATATTCCTGCGGATGAAATTTGGGCCGGGAACCCTGCAAAATTTATCAAAAAAGTATAACGATTGAAAGTTCTGTGGTTTTCTAATACGCCGTCCGGATATTACAGTACCGATTCCGGAAAGGGCTACAACGGCGGGGGGTGGATATCCTCCCTGGAGGCTCTGGTGCGTGAAGACGTGGAACTTGGAATCGTATTCCTGACGGCTTCTCCGGAGGATGCTCCGCGCAGGGTCGCCGGTGTTGATTATTTCCCGGTTTTTGACCCGTCGGACAACCGTAAGGGAAGGATAAAGAAACTGCTCCTGGGGCACGGAGGCGCAGATAAATACCTGGTGGCCAAATATTTAGATGTTGTCCGAGAGTTTAAACCGGATGTTATTCAGGTTTTTGGCAGTGAACATTCCTTCGGGCTTGTGGCGCGGCATACGGATATTCCTGTGGTGCTCCATGTGCAGGGGATTGTGAAGCCTTACTATGACGTGTACCTGTCGTTCTGTTCCTGGCTGCGATACATTCTCTCTGCCGGCGGCGGCTTTGGCGGGGCTTTGCACCGCCTCTATATCCGCAGCCGCTGGCGTCATGCCGTGCGCCGTGAGTCTGTGATTCTGCATGCTGTGCGCAATTACTTGTGCCGTACGGACTGGGACAGGGCAGAGATTCTAAAGGTGAATCCTGATGCCAGGATTTTTTGGGGCGGGGAAGTGCTGCGGCCGGTTTTCTATGAGTCCGGGCCTTGGCGGCCTTCCGGCGGCAAGCCTGTTTTTGTGACGACTATTTCCGAGCCTCCGTACAAGGGGATGGATGTGGTTTTGCGCGCCGGTAAACTCCTGATGGACAGTGGTTTGGACTTTGACTGGCGAGTTTTTGGCAATGTAAATCCGGCTTTCTTCGAGAAGATTACCGGAATTACCTGCGCCCAGGCTGGAATAAGCCTTTGCGGCGTTGCGGATGCCGCCCGCCTTGCTACTGAGCTTGTTTCTTGCGCGGCATACGTGCATCCGTCCTACATAGACAACAGCCCCAACAGTGTTTGCGAGGCTCAGCTGCTAGGTGTGCCGGTAATCGCGGCGGCGGTGGGCGGCGTCCCCTCGCTGGTCGATGACGGCCGTACCGGCCGCCTTTTCCCCGCAGGCGACGCCCCCGCCCTCGCCGCCCTCCTGGCTCAACTCCCCACTTCATCCCCTCATGCTGAGCGAAGTCGAAGCATCTCCGCTGCTCGTGCGGATGCCCTCATCCGCCATGACCGGTCACGAATAAAAAAGGAACTCCTCGCAGTCTACACGACATTGTGCCGTCCTGAATAGGTTTTCCGTACAGTGGAATACGGCAGGAGGAATTAGCGTTTGGAGCGGCGCTCGCGGCGGGATTTGCGGAGAGAGGAAGAGCTCTCTACGAGGAGCTGGTCTGCAAGGATACCACGGGCGGCAAGAATGTCAAGGATTATGCACACTGCCGGGAAAATTGCCGGAAGCTTGAACACGTAAACCTCGCGGATCGCAAAGAAATCCACCGCAATCCAGATCTGAAGCGCCAGCGTCACGATGGCCGCAAGCACCGCCGTCCTCATCTGGAAAACCCTGTGGCTTACTACTGTAAGCGCCAGGAAGTTGAGTATCAGAATGACAATCAGAAGGATAAGATGTGTGACTTTCTGAGTAAAGCCGATGCTGTCCAGAACCTCACCCTCTGCGCCGTAGCAAACAGCCTCATTGGAAAAAAACATCACGGCGATAAGAATCGTCGATATCGCCATATACAAAGTCTGAATTCTCTGCCACATATATTTTCTGGTTTCGTCAATTATCGGTTGCAAAAATAGGAATAATCGGAATAAATTCCTATATTTGTTCTTTGTTGAACCGCGAGATAACTTGCTAAATACCTTTTTGTCATGAGAATAGCTGAATCAGAACTCATCATCAATGCGGACGGCTCCGCATTCCACATCCATCTGCGCCCTGAAGAACTTGCAGACAACGTAATCCTTGTGGGAGATCCCGGCAGGGTAGACATGGTATCGGAATTCCTGTCCGATATCGAATTCCGTCATGCATCCCGTGAATTCGTTTCCGTCACCGGAAAATTCAACGGAAAACGCATAACGGTGCTTTCAACCGGTATCGGAACAGACAACATCGATATCGTAATGAATGAACTTGACGCCCTTGCAAACATCGACTTCATAACCCGTGAAGTCAAGAAAGAGCACAGGACACTTACCGTCCTTCGCATCGGAACATGCGGCGCAATCCAGCCGGACATCCCTATCGGCTCGTACATATTCTCCCATATCTCCGTGGGCTGCGACGGCCTTCTCAACTGGTACGCAGACCGTGAGAAAATCTCCCTCATGGACATGGAAGAAGCCTTCAAGAAGCATGTAGGCTGGAACAAATACCTGGCATCGCCTTACTTCGTACGCGCAAGCCAGAAACTCATAGACAAGTTCAAAGACGTAACCGTCAAAGGTGTAACCATTTCTGCAGGCGGCTTCTACGGCCCTCAGGGACGTGTTCTCCGTCTCCCTTTGGCAATGCCGGACATGGTTTCCAAGTTCGAGTCCTTCAGGTATGGGGATTACCGCATCACCAACTTTGAGATGGAAGGCTCTGCCCTTGCGGGAATCTGCGCACACCTTGGCCATGACGCCGGAACCGTTTGCTGCGCTATCGCCAACAGGTATATCGGCAGCAGCAACCCGGACTACAAAGCCCTGGTACGCGGCCTTGTAAAACTCTGTCTCGAAAAACTTACAGAATAAGTTTTCGATAATTCTGCCAAAAATGGTATGGAATTAAAGATTTCCGAAGAACTCAACGGCATAATCGCCTATGCCAGGGAAGAGGCAATGCGCACCGGCAGCTACGGCATCGGACCGGACCACCTTCTTCTTGGCATCATCCGTCACGGAGACAATAACGCCGCAGTGGCACTCAAAGGCGTCGACGTGGATATGCAGCAACTCAAGTCATTCATAGACAGCCGCATATTCACCAACGAGCACATACCCTATTCGGAGCTGGAGAATATCACCTTCTCCCGCGCCGCCCAGAATGTGCTCAGCCTCACCGTACTTGAAGCCGGGAGGCTTCGCAGCCCCGAGGCCGGTGCCATTCACCTGTTGCTTGCCCTTTGCCGGACCTCAGGCAGCTATGGCCAGTCCTTCCTCCGCAGCGTAGGCGTGGATTACGCACGCATCGTCGCCTGGATGGGAGAAAACGGATTCCTGCCCAAGATGGAGCGTCCCAAGAATCAGGAAAGGCCTCAGGAACCCCCTCAGGGACAGCCGGAAGAAGAAGCCGAGCCGCAACAGGGAGAGGACGCCATGGAAGGCTTCAGTTTTGACCTTACCAAGGCCGCCCGGGAGGGTAAACTGGACCCTGTAATAGGCCGTGAGCAGGAAATCGCCAGGGTAATAGAAATCCTTGGCCGCCGCAAGAAGAACAATCCCATGCTGATAGGTGAGCCGGGAGTCGGAAAGAGCGCAATCGTAGAAGGAATAGCCCTAAAGATCGCCTCCGGAGAAATCTCTCCCTCGCTGGCCAAGAAGAGGATAGTATCCCTTGACATAGGCGCTGTAGTAGCCGGAACAAAATTCCGCGGAGATTTTGAAAAACGCATAAAGAACATCATAGAAACAGCCAAGTCAGACCCGGACCTGATTCTTTTCATCGATGAATTCCATACCATCGTCGGCGCCGGCGGGGCTCAGGGCAGCCTGGACGCCGCCAACATGCTTAAGCCCGCCCTTGCCAGAGGAGAAATCCAGTGCATCGGCGCAACAACCGTGGACGAATTTACAAAAATCGTAGAAAAGGACGGAGCCCTTGACCGCCGTTTCCAGAAGATAACCGTCTCTTCCACCGATGTAGCCCAGACAATCGCCATCCTTGGCAAAATAAAAGCGAACTACGAACAGTTCCATGGGGTTACATATACCGATGCTGCCATTGACGCCTGCGCGCGCCTGACCGACAGGTATGTCGCCGGCCGGGCCCTGCCGGACAAGGCGATAGACGCTCTGGACGAGGCCGGCTCGCTGGTGCGCCTGACCGCATCAGACGGCCGTCGCAGCAAGGTTGTAACGGAGGAAGACATCGCCACCATCGTTTCCAAGATGACCGGAATCCCGGTTAACAAGGTGGCGGAGAGCGAGGCCGGCCGCCTGATGAAGATGGAAGAGCGCCTGCGCTCCCGCATTATCGGCCAGGACGAGGCCATCGCAAGCGTAGCAGGGGCGATAAGGCGCAACAGGGCCGGCCTCAAGGACCCAAACAGGCCCATCGGCTCCTTCCTGTTCTTCGGGCCAACCGGAGTGGGCAAGACAAGGCTGGCAAAGTGCCTGGCTGAACTGCTTTTTGATTCAGAAGAAAATATCGTGCGCATAGACATGAGCGAGTACATGGAGAAATTCTCCGTTTCCCGCCTGATAGGTGCGCCTCCCGGATACGTAGGCCACGAGGAAGGCGGGCAGCTCAGTGAGCGGGTGCGCCGCAACCCTTACTGCGTAGTGCTTCTGGATGAGATGGAAAAGGCGCACCCGGACATCTTCAACCTGCTTTTGCAGGTGATTGACGACGGCCGCCTGACAGACAGCGAGGGCCGCACGGTAAGCTTCAGGAATACAATCCTGATCATGACCTCCAACGTTGGTAACAGGGACCTGGAAGCCTACGGAAACGGCATCGGCTTCGCTACCGCCGGCCGCGATGTGGAAAAGAACAGGGAAGCCGTGCTTGAAAAGGCTATCGCCAAGGCCTTCCCTCCGGAGTTCATCGGCCGCCTGGACGAAAAGATTTACTTCCGGAACCTTACCAAGGAAGACATAGAGCAGATTATCGACATCGAGCTTAAAGACCTGAAAGCCAGGGTGAAAGAGGCCGGATACGAGCTTCGCGTCACCCCCGCCGCCAAGAGACTTGTGGCCGATGCCGGCTTTGACCCCGCCTACGGGGCCAGGCCGCTCAAGAGAGCCGTATCAAAGTACATAGAAGACCCTGTATCCGAGTTCATTATAACCGACCGGATGCTTAAGGAAGGCGCCCGCAAGGGCGGCGTGCCCGTAATACGTGTGGGAATATCCTCCGACAAGGAAAACACCACCGTAGGCTGGGCCTGATTCTTTCCCGTGACTACTGGATATCCTTGCTTATACCTGTGATTTCAAGTCCCAGGTCGTTGATCATGTCCATAAGTGCGTCCATTGATGCATTGTTGCCGATGATGCTTCCGAGTGCCAGGTTGATGTTAAGATCTGTGTTCATATAGCTTTGTTTTAACTGTTTAACTAATTTTTGATGCAAAGATAGGGGGTGCTTGTGCCAAAGTACTGCACAAGCTCAAAAAATTTCAAAAAAAAATCGAAAAAATTTTAAATGGCTTGAAAGAGGGCAAAGTCTTGCTACTTTCCGATATAATTCTTAACTTTGCATGTTTTAGAAATATATAAATATTTAGCAAAGTATTTAAAAGCATAATATGGATATTGAAGAGAAAAAAACCGGTATCATCGAACAGGTCAACATAGACCAGGAAATGCGTAGCGCTTACATCGACTATTCGATGTCAGTTATCGTTTCCAGAGCGCTTCCTGATGCAAGGGACGGTCTGAAACCGGTTCAGAGGCGTGTGCTCTTCGGAATGGATGGACTTGGCCTCAGGTATTCCGGCCAGACAAAGAAATCCGCCAGGATTGTCGGAGAAGTTCTTGGTAAGTTCCACCCCCACGGAGACTCCAGCGTATACGATGCAATGGCAAGGCTTGCGCAGCCCTGGAACCAGCGTTATCCGCTTGTCTTCGGACAGGGTAACTTCGGTTCGATGGACGGCGACCCTGTGGCCGCCATGCGTTATACGGAGGCCAAGCTGGAAAAACTTACGGAAGAAGTTCTTGCGGATATCGACAAGGACACCGTAGACTTCCAGCTGAACTTTGACGACACCATCGAAGAACCTACCGTTCTCCCCACCAAGGTTCCGCTCCTTCTTTTGAACGGTTCCTCCGGTATCGCCGTAGGTATGGCAACCAACATGGCTCCCCACAACCTCAGTGAGATTTGCGACGCCATCTGCGCATACATCGACAATCCGGATATTGATACGGAAGGCCTCATGCAGTACCTCAAAGGCCCGGATTTCCCAACCGGCGGCATCATCCAGGGTACCCAGGGCATCCGTGAGGCATACGAAACCGGCCGCGGCCGCGTGGTAGTAAGGGCCAAGACAGAGATAGAGGTCGCAGACAACGGCCGCGAAACCATCGTCGTAACAGAAATTCCCTACATGGTCAACAAAAAGGACATGATAGAGAAGATCGGCCAGATGGTAGAGGACAAGCGACTGGAAGGCATAACCTATATCAACGACGAATCCTCCCGTGAAGGAATCCGCGTGGTAATCAGGGTAAAACAGGGCTCCAACTCAAACGTAGTGCTCAACACCCTGTTCAAGTACACAGCCCTTCAGTCCAGCTTCGCAATCAACAATGTGGCACTTGTCAAGGGCCGTCCTGTGACAATGAGCCTCAAGGATATGCTCAAGACCTTCGTGGACTTCCGCCACGACGTAATCCTGCGCCGCACACGATTCGACCTGGAAAAGGCCCAGAAACGTGCCCATATCCTGGAAGGCCTCCTCAAGGCAATCGACGTAATTGATGAAATCATCCGCATAATCAGGGCTTCAGCATCGGTAGACGATGCAAAGGCAGAGCTCATAAACACCTTCGGCTTCTCTGACGCACAGGCAACCGCAATCGTGGAGATGCGCCTTCGCCAGCTCACCGGCCTGGAGCGTGAAAAACTTCAGGCTGAGTACGATGAGCTTGAAAAGTTCATCGCCTACTGCAACGAGGTCCTCTCAAACGAGACTCTCCAGATGAGCATCATCAAGGACGAAACCCGCGAGCTCAAGGAGAAATACGGGGACAAGCGCCGCACGGAGATTACCCTCAGCGCAGACGAATTCAATCCCGAGGACTTTTACGCCGATGAAGATGTGGTTATCACCATTTCCCACTTCGGCTACATCAAACGTACTCCTCTTACAGAGTTCCGCACCCAGAACCGCGGCGGCGTAGGCATAAAGGGCAGCGCCACCAAGGACGAGGACTTCATCGAGCACGTTTACGTTGCCAACATGCACAGCACCCTCCTTCTCTTCACGGAACAGGGCCTCTTCTACGGACTTAAGGTTTACGAGATCCCTGAGGGCTCCCGCACTTCCAAGGGAAGGGCTATCCAGAATATCCTCAATCTTTCCGCAGACAACAAGGTCCAGGCATACCTGAACATTCCCACGATGAAGGACGAGGACTTCCTTGCAAGCCATTACATCGTGCTCGCTACCAAGAAGGGTATCGTCAAGAAGACCCTCCTGGAGAAGTACCGCAACTACCGCCGCAACGGCGACGGCGTACGCGGCATCATCATCCGTGAGGGCGATGAACTCATCGGCGCAGAGCTCACCGACGGCCGCGACCAGCTGCTTATCGCAGCCCGCAACGGCCGCTGCGTAAGGTTCAACGAGGAAGACGCAAGACCTCTCGGCAGGACATCGTCCGGCGTGCGTGGCATTAATCTTGATAGTGATGACGAGGTAGTTGGAATGATAAAGTATTCTCCTTCGGCAGAGGATGTTGCAGACCGCACGGTGCTGGTTGTCAGCGAGCATGGATACGGCAAGCGCACGGACGTAGAGGAATACAGGATTACCGCCCGCGGAGGAAAAGGCGTCAAGACCATGCAGGTTACGGAAAAGACCGGTAAAGTCGTAGCCATCAAGAACGTTCTCCCGGACAATGACCTTATGATCATCAACCACAGCGGACTTACCATCAGGATGGCCGTTGCCGATATCAGGGAAGCAGGGCGTGCAACCCAGGGTGTCAAGCTCATCAATATCAAAGAGGGAGACACAATCGCCGCAGTATCGGTAGTAGCCGGAACTCCTGAGGAAAAGGCCGCAGAAGAAATGGAGGGCACAAATACGGAAATAACAAACGAAAACCAATAATACTATGAAAAAGATCTTTTTAGTACTGGCTCTTATCGCCACCGTACAGATTGCAAACGCACAGAAGCCTGAAGCCCTCAAGAAGGCTGTAGAGGCTGCTGAGGCCGCTGCACAGAACCCTAAGAAGGCTGCTAAGGCTGCTACATGGCTAAAGCTGGGAGAGGCTTACATCAAAGCTTATGACGCTCCCGTTGGTAATATCTGGGTTGGTGCTTCACAGCAGGAGCTTGCTATCGCTCTCTCCGGCCAGAAGCCCGTTTCACAGGAGCAGGTAAGACTTGGCGGTCTTGATTACACCAAGCTCGTTTACTCTGACAAGAACGTATATCTTGGAGACAACGGATCAGTTGCTTTCTATGAGGTGACCAATCCTATCGTAGATAATGCTCTGGGTAAGGCTGTAGAGGCTTACAAGAAGGCATACGAACTTGAGCCCAAGAAGGCCCAGGAGATTTCCGGATTCCTCCAGAACATCACCGCAAAATACTGCAACGACGCTGCCGCTTTGTATCAAATGGGTGACTACAAGGGCGCATGCGATCTCTTTGAGCTTGCTGCAGACGCAGCTGCCAACGAGCCGCTCGCTGCAAAGGACACCAACTCCATCTACAATGCAGCACTTTGCGCTGTGACAATCCCCGATTACGAAAGGGCAAAGAAACTCTATGAGAGATGCTACAACATGGGTTATTACTCAGAAAACGGCGATGTATTCTCAAGACTTTCCGATATCAGCATGCATCTTGGCGACACCCTCAAGGCTAAGAACTATCTTGAGGAAGGCTTCACCAAGTTCCCTCAGAGCCAGGGTATCCTCATCGGCCTTATCAACTACTACATCGGCAGCAACGAGGGCACAGACAAGCTCTTTGAGCTCATCGACAAAGCAAAGGCAAATGAGCCGGACAACGCTTCTCTCTATTACGTAGAGGGTAACATCCACAGCAAGCTCGGCGACATTGAGAAGGCTTGCGCCGCTTATGACAAGTGCGCAGAGATCAACCCCGCTTACGAGTATGGTTACATCGGCAAGGGCGTTATGTTCTATGACCTCGCAGTTTCAATCCAGAGCAAGGCCCAGGACGAGCTCGATGACAACAAGTACATGGCTCTTGTAAAACAGTTCGAGGAAGCACTTAAGAACTGCATCGAGCCTTTCAACAAAGCCTTCGAAATCACCAAGGACGAGTCCATCAAGCCCACCCTTGCAGAGTACCTTAAGAACGCTTACTTCCGCTTCCGCGAGGAATCTCCTGAGTATCAGGCAGGTTACGACAAGTTCAACAAAATCTCCCGCGGCGAGTAATCGCAGAATCTAAAGATTTAGGATATAAAGGATGAT
This sequence comes from uncultured Prevotellaceae bacterium, assembly GCA_900314395.1. Classification (GTDB taxonomy): domain Bacteria; phylum Bacteroidota; class Bacteroidia; order Bacteroidales; family UBA932; genus Cryptobacteroides. Next base: position 16,922 of record OMVB01000138.1, read on the forward strand.
GTGCCAATCATTGGACATCGTCCTTTTTCTTTCTGTCGAAAGCCTTGACAATCTTGCCCACCAGCGGATGCCGCACAATATCGTCGCTGCTGAAGAAAATAGTCGTTATCCCCTTGATCTCCTTTAGCATTCCGATGCCCTTGAGAAGCCCGGAATCCTCTTTGTTGGGAAGGTCCACCTGGCTGGCATCGCCGGTAACGATGAATTTTGCATCCGGACCCATACGCGTCAGGAACATTTTCAGCTGGCCGATGTTGGTGTTCTGCGCCTCGTCCAGAATAACGCAGGCGCGGTCCAGTGTGCGGCCCCTCATGTACGCCAGAGGCGCAATCTGGATGGTTCCGTCACTCATGAACTCCTGCAGGCGCTTGCTTGGAATCATATCTCCCAGGGCGTCGTACAGCGGCTGAAGGTACGGATCCAGCTTGTCCTTGAGGTCTCCCGGCAGGAAGCCCAGCCTTTCCCCGGCCTCGACTGCAGGGCGGGTCAGTATGATACGCTTGATTTCCCTGTTCTTGAGCGCCCTGACGGCCAGGGCTATTGCAATGTAAGTCTTTCCTGTTCCGGCGGGACCCACGGCAAAGATAAGGTCGCTCTCGAAATAAGCCTTGACCATCTCCTGCTGCGTTTTATTGCGGGCCCTGATAGGCTTTCCGTCAGTCCCGTGGACAATGATGGCGTCCCCGCTAAGGCGGAATATCTCTGCCGAAGTCTCTCCGTCAAACAGGCTCTCAATATCGTAGACGGTAAGGTTGAGCTTGCGCTTGCGAAGCTCCAGCAGCTCAGAGAAGCGGATGTTGAACTCCTCTATCTGGCTGGACCTTCCCTCCAGGATAAGCTCGTGCCCGCGGGCTACTACCTTGAGCCCCGGGAAATAAGTGCAGAACTCTTCAAGAAGCTTGTTCCCGATGCCGAATACCGCTACCGGATCAATTCCTTCCAAAGTGATTTTGTGCTTCATATTATTAGTTTTTATCTATCCCTGTTTTATTTTTGACCCTTTCCAGTGTGGATATCATGTTGTCATAGTCGGCTGCCCTGATCCATCGATCCCTCTGTCCGGTGCGGTCTTTAACCAGCACCGTTTTATAATTGTCGATAAGCATCCCCGGCAGGGTGCACCACATGAAGTCAAGCCTGATGCCGTGGAAGCTGATCTGCCCCAGGAAATCGCGGACAAGGGTAACTGTTGCAGCAAGCTCCAGCCTGGTGTTGATGGCGCTCATGTTGGACACCGCATTGCCCAGGGAGTACACTACCGGCACCCTTCTTCCGTCCGATGTCTTCATGATGCAGGTGTCCTGGACGACATGTGGGTGTGAGCCGATTATAATGTCCGCCCCGCTTTCTGCCAGCCAGCGGGCGTACTTTTCCTGTGCGGAATTATGTTTAAGGGAATACTCTTCTCCCCAGTGGGGAAGGGCGATGATGAAGTCCGCCTTGCTGCGGCGGGCCCTCTGGAAAAGCTCCTCCGTGTCTTCCTTTTTCATGAGCCGGACACTTGCCCCGGAATCCTCCGGGGGCAGGCCGTAATTCATTCCATAGGTGAAATTTATAAGAGCAATCCTTACTCCTTTTGCGTTGATAATCAGTGGGTTAATCGTGCTGTCTGCTACGTCCTTGAAAGACGCCCCGGTAAACTTGACGCCCTCCATCCCGGCGTATTTCTTAAGCGTCTTTTCCAGCCCGGCAACTCCTTTGTCCATCACGTGGTTGTTTGCCGTAAGGAAGACATCGGTCCCAAGACCGGCAATGTAGTCTGCGTAATCGTCCGGGGTAGAAAAGGCGGGGTAGCCGGTGTAAGGTTTTCCGCCAAGGGGGAACTCCATGTTGGCGATGGCTATGTCTGCTCCGGAAAGCATCGGCTTAAGATCCTCCAAAAAAGGGGAGTAATCCCTGCCAAGCTGGGCGGAATGCATCATTACGTCCCCTATGACAACGATTCTAATGCTGTCCCTGGGTATCTTTGGGGGAATCATCTGAACCATTTTCCGGAACCAGGATTTGACGTGCAGGGTATCCTGCGCGCATGCTGCGGAAGGCTTCAGAAGCAGCCCTCCGGCCAAAATCAGAAGAACAATTAATATCCTGGCCCTGTCTTTGCTCATATCACTCTCCAAAGTTAAATAATTTTTTATTAATTTTGCAAGTTGAGGTATAGTATGATATTGACAGTTATGAAAAAGGTAATACTGCTTCTTGTCCTGGCCGGCACCGTGATGCTCACGGGCTGTGACGCATTCCGCTCCCTTGCCGGTAAACCGACGTCTTCAGAGATTACGGTCAAAAGGGCTTACATAGATTCCCTTAACAACGCCCATCAGGCCAGGATTGATTCGCTTCGCCGTGTAGAGAAGGCACTGGCAGATTCCCTTGCAGTGCTGGACTCGCTTAAGCAGAACGGCGGAACCATCCTGAATCCTTCCGCCATGGGAGGTCTGTTCACTACCAGACTGGATTACCGTTATTACGTGGTCATAGGCGCATTTACACAAAGGTCTTACGCAGAAAGACTGCTGGTAAAGGCCCGTGACGCCGGTTATATAGCAACGCTTATCAGCTTCAGGAACGGCTTCAATGCAGTGGGCCTGTCGCAGACAGACCACCTGGAGAAAGCTTACGCCGCCCTCCGCAAGATAGAGCAGGAGCCCTTCTGCCCCAAGGATGTATGGATTCTTGTAAATGAGTAAAAATGAAGTATTTATATAAAATCATAGCGGTTTCTGTAACACTCCTGGGCCTGGCCGTGGCAGCATCGGCCCAGTTCAATATGGGCTATACGGAACTGTATGACAGCGAAACCACCGCCGCCCTCAAATCTCATGTAGCCATGTTTACGACTTATGACATGGAGGGCAGGAAGGCCGGCTCTGAGGGAGAAAAAGCCACCGCGGCCTATGTATATGAGACTCTCAAGAATTACGGGGTGGAGATGCTTACTCCCAAGGAGGGAGAAATCTTCGGTGTGGCGCGTCCCGGGCAGGATACCCTTACCTCCCGCAATGTTTACGGCTTTGTCCAGGGTTATGACAAAAACTTGTCCAAGAGATATATCGTAATAGGTGCCCGCATGGACAACCTGGGTGCAGATTCCGTGGTTGTGAATTCAGAGAAACTGCGCAGGGTTTACCAGGGCGCAAACGGCAATGCGTCGGGCCTTTCGGTGATGCTGGAGTTGTCCAGGATGGTTGCAGCAAACGCCTTCCTGTTCCGCCGGTCGGTGATTTTCATCGGCTTTGGCGCTTCTGAAGAATCTTACGCAGGGGCCTGGTACTTCCTTAACAGGGCCTTTGCCGATGCCGGCAGCATCGACGCAATGGTCAATCTGGACATGATCGGACTCAATTCGTCTGATTTCCAGGCTTATACGGCCTCCAATGAAGATATGAACAAGATACTGGCGCTGGCACAGGAGCAGCTTCAGCCGGTACTTCCTAAGGTTACTGCGGCAGAGGCTTATCCGTCGGACCACAGGGCTTTCTATTCCGCGGAGATACCTTCCGTGGCATTCTCTACGGGCAAGTATGCAGAGCATGACACAGACCGCGACGTGGTTTCAATCCTGGACTTTACGTCCATGGAAAGGGAACTGGAATACCTGTTCAACTTCTCCCAGACGCTTGCAAACGTAGAGGTAGCGCCCGCTTTCAAGGCATCATCGGCAAAAAATAAGGTGGCCGATGTCATCTATGCATGGTACGACTGCGACAAGAAGCCCACTTTCCTTGGCAGGGCAGACCCCCGTTTCTTCCTTGACAAGTGGGTTTACCAGTATTTGAAATACCCGGACGAGGCAGTGAAAAAAGGCATCCAGGGCCGTGTAAGTGTGGAATTCGTGATAGACAAGGACGGATCGGTCATTGACGTTGAGATTACAAAGGGTGCGGACCCGCTTCTGAATGCAGAGGCCGTCAGGGTAGTATCGGCATCACCTAAATGGAAGCCTGCAAAGGTGAAAGGCGTAACGGTGCGCTCATCGATATCGATACCGATAGAGTTCAAACTTGAAAAGAGAGGAAAAAACAGTTTCGGAATAAAAAAATAACAAGATAAAATGGAATACAACTTCAGAGAAATTGAGAAGAGGTGGCAGGCCTGGTGGGCCCAGAACAAGGTTTTCAAGACAAAGGAGGAGCCCGGAAAGCCCAAGTACTATGTGCTGGACATGTTCCCTTATCCTTCAGGAGCCGGACTTCATGTGGGACATCCTCTGGGCTATATCGCCAGTGATATTGTTTCAAGGTACAAGAGGCTGAAGGGCTTCAATGTGCTGCATCCGATGGGATACGATGCTTTTGGCCTTCCTGCAGAGCAGTATGCTATCCAGACCGGCCAGCATCCGGAGATAACCACTACCCAGAATGTAGCCCGTTACCGCAGCCAGTTGGATAAAATAGGCTTCTCTTATGACTGGGACCGCGAATTCCGCACCTGTGATCCGGATTATTACAAGTGGACCCAGTGGGCCTTCCTGAAGATGTTCGACAGTTTCTATTGCACCAAGTGCGGCAAGGCGATGCCCATCTCCGAATTGGTTGCTCATTTTGAGAAACATGGCACCCGCGGCTGCTATGCTGCCCATGGGGAGGAAATGGAATTCTCTGCCGATGACTGGAATTCCTGGTCCGATGCCCGCAAGAGCAAGGTCCTGATGAATTACCGTATCGCTTATCAGGGAGAGACCGCCGTGAACTGGTGTCCCAAGCTGGGTACTGTGTTGGCCAACGACGAGGTCAAGGACGGCCTTTCCGTAAGAGGCGGCTTCCCGGTGGAGCAGAAGAAGATGACTCAGTGGCAGCTTCGCGTTTCCGCTTACGCAGAGCGTCTTCTGGACAGCCTGGAGACTCTTGACTGGACAGATTCCCTCAAGGAGATGCAGCGCAACTGGATTGGCCGCTCAAGCGGTACGGAGGTTGTTTTCAAGGTTGTATCCGGGGACAAAGAGAAAGACATTACCATCTTTACCACCCGTGTCGATACTATCTTCGGTGTAACATTCATGGTTCTTGCTCCTGAGAGCGACCTTGCCCTGGAACTCACCACTCCGGAGCATAAAGCAGAGGTGGACGAATACATCGCCTATGTAAAAAAGAAGACGGAGAGGGAGAGGATTGCGGAAACCAAATCCGTAACAGGCGTATTCTCAGGTGCTTATGGAATCAATCCTCTTACCGGGGAAAAGGTTCCCGTATGGATATCGGAGTATGTGCTGGCCGGCTACGGTACTGGTGCCATTATGGCAGTTCCCGCCCATGACAGCAGGGATTACGCTTTTGCAAAGAAGTTCGGCCTGCCGATAGTTCCTATTATCGAGGGCTGTGACGTGTCTGAGCAGAGCTTCGATGCCAAGGAAGGCAAGATGTGCAATTCCGGTTTCCTGAACGGGATGGATGTAAAAGAGGCCATCGAAGCTGCCAAGGACTATGTAGAGTCCAAGGGACTTGGCCGCAGGAAGGTCAATTACAGGCTCAGGGATGCCATTTTCTCCCGTCAGCGTTACTGGGGAGAGCCGTTCCCCGTTTGCTTTGACGAAGGTATTGCGGTGCCGCTTCCGGAGTCTGCACTTCCGCTTGAACTCCCGGAGATAACGGAGTTCAAGCCTACGGAAGACGGCCAGCCTCCGCTCGCCCGTGCAAAGGATTGGACCTGGGAGGGTAAACCTCTGGAAACCAGCACTATGCCCGGCTTCGCAGGCTCAAGCGCATACTACCTAAGGTACATGGACCCTCACAATGACAAGGCTCTCGTAAGCCGCGAGGCAGACGAATACTGGCGCAATGTAGACCTTTATATCGGCGGTACGGAGCATGCCACCGGCCATTTGATTTACTCCCGTTTCTGGAACAAGTTCCTTTATGACCTTGGTTATGTATGCGAGGACGAGCCTTTCAAGAAGCTGGTCAACCAGGGAATGATTCAGGGCCGTTCAAACTTCGTTTACCGTGTGGTAGGCACCAACAAGTTCGTTTCGCTTGGCCTCAAGGACAACTACCAGACACAGGAAATCCATGTGGACATCAATATCGTCCGCAATGATAAACTTGACCTGGATGCGTTCAGGGCTTGGCGGCCGGAGTTCAAAGACGCCGAATTCATCCTTGAAAACGGAGAATATGTCTGCGGCTGGGCGGTTGAGAAGATGAGCAAGAGTATGTTCAACGTGGTGAATCCGGACGATATCTGCGAGAATTACGGCGCCGATACCCTGCGCTTGTATGAGATGTTCCTTGGCCCTCTTGAGCAGAGCAAGCCATGGGATACCAAGGGAATCGACGGTGTACACCGCTTCCTGCGCAAGTTCTGGAGGCTTTTCCACGACGGTGACAACATGATTGTCACTGATGAAAAGGCCGCCCCGGAGGAGCTCAAGGTGCTCCATAAACTCATCGGCAAGGAAGAATCGGACATCAATGAATTCTCATTCAATACAACGATCAGCGCATTCATGATAGCTGTCAACGAGCTGTCGGATCTGGGCTGCCATAAGAAGGAGATTCTTGAGCCGATGGTTGTGATGCTGAGCCCGTTCGCACCTCATATTGCCGAGCAGCTCTGGCACGACCTTGGCCACGAGGACACTGTCACTTATGCGTCTTTCCCTGAATTTGTCAAGGAGTACACGGTAGAAAACAATGCCACATATGCCGTTTCCTTCAACGGAAAGACCAGGTTTACTGTAGACCTTGCCAAGTCTATGACTCCGGCCCAGGTGGAGGCTCATGTAAGGGCCCTTCCCCAGACGGAGAAATATGTTGCCGGCCAGAACATCTTCAAAGTGATTGTAGTGCCCGGCAAGATTGTTAACATCGTAGTAAAATAATAACACATAACACATTGAAACTAATCAACTTATGAGTAAAAAGCAAAGTAAGTTCACACTTTTCCTGGACTATGTCTGGATGACTGTCGGCTGCGTTATTTTCGCTATCGCCTGGGAGGCTTTCCTTATATCCAATCATATAGCGAGCGGTGGCCTGGCAGGTATCTGTACTGTTATTAACTTCAGTACGGGAATCCCTGTTTCCTTCTCTTACATAGTCCTTAATGTCCTTTTGCTTGGAATTGGTTTCCTGGTGCTGGGCAAGGGTTTCGGGTTCAAGACAATATATTGTATTGCACTTACGACGGTGCTCTTTGACGTATTGCCAAGAACGCCTTTTATCGCGAACCTTGAGACCAATCCTCTGCTCGACGACAAAGTGCTGAATCCTATCATCGGCGGTCTTATCGAGGCTATCGGTATAAGCTTCATTTTCAAACGTGGGGGAAGTACCGGTGGAACCGATGTCATCGCGCTGATACTCAATAAGTTCTGGCCTGTATCCCCGGGTAAGGTTTATATGTGTCTGGACGTGTTCATCATCGCTTCCGTATTGCTTGTTCCGGGAATGGGAATAAAGGATATGGTTTACGGTTACATAGCGATGTTGTCCTTTACCCTGTTCCTGGATTTCCTGCTACTCGGAAGCAAGGCCACCGTCCAGGTGCTGGTTTTCTCCAAGAAGTACAAGGAGATTGCAGATGAGATGACTATAAACCTTAGCAGGGGAGTCACCGCGTTGCAGGCTGTGGGCTGGTATTCCCAGCAGGAGAGCAAGGTGCTTCTTATCATGGTACGCAAAACCCAGCTTTCCATGATTACCAGGGCTATCAAAGATATTGATCCGGGCGCTTTTGTGAGCGTTTCTTCTGCCAGTGCTGTTTACGGGCAGGGATTCGACGAGATGCGTACCGGCATTGACAGAAAAAAGAAACAGCAAGAAAATAAATGAGCAATCCTTTTCAGAAGAGCATCTTCAGGCTTATCAAGGAGTACTTCCTTGTAGCCGTCGGCATCACCATCTATGTATTGGGATGGGTGGTATTTCTTATTCCTAACAACCTGGTGGGCGGCGGCGTCACCGGTATAGGTACCATTATCCAGTATGCCACCGGCTTCAATGTCGGTTATACCTTCTTTATAATCAACGGTATACTGCTGATAATCGCGTTCTTTGTCATGGGCTCCAGTTTCGGAGGCAAGACCATCATGGCTATTATACTGGCATCCATAGGCCTCAGGGTTCTTCCGGAAATGGTGCCCGATACCATCATCCAGGCCATTGCGCTTGACAATGGCAAGCTGATGTGCACCCTGATTGGTGCCATCATGGCGGGTTTGGGTATCGGCATTGCGATGTCGCAGGGCGGAAGCACCGGCGGCACGGATATCATCGCCCTCATTGTAAGCAAATACAGGAATGTGTCACCCGGAAGGATGATCCTGGTGATCGATGTCGTCATAATTGCTTCTTCTTTCTTTGTCCCTTCTTATACTGCCGATGGTGAACTGGTCGGCTGGGCGGACAAGTTTACCGGCGTTATCTATGGTTTGCTGCTGGTTATTGTCTGTGGAAACGTGATAGATATTTACCTGTCAGGTACAAAACAGTCTGTCCAGGTGTTCATCCTGTCGCACAAGTATGAAGAGATTGCGGATTGCATTACCACCAATCTTCACCGCGGGGTCACTGTTCTCCCGGCCAAGGGCTGGTATACCAAGGAGGACAGCCATGTGCTTATGGTGATAAGCCGCAAGAGCGACCTTAACATCATGCTCCGTTACATAAAAGCAATCGATCCCAATGCATTTTTGTCGGTTGCCAGCACAACGGGAGTCTACGGCCGGGGCTTCGATGCCATAAAATCAAAGCCAAAAAGTGTTGCTTGATTTGACGAATATTAAAATTCGTAAAAAAAATATTAAAATTTGTAAATACCTGCATGTCAAAATGACCATTGCAGGTATTCTTTTATTAAGTTTGCATATCGTTCCGACAGAAAGCGGACGTCTGCAAATATGGCTGTGAAAGAAGAAGATTTGAGGAGGAGTTGGCTTTTATTGGTTCCTCTGACATTTGTTATCTCATCAATTTTGTCTGTTTATTATTCAGACGGTCTGACCTTCCTTTGGGCGGTGGGCTCGTTGTCGGTGGCGGGCTGCATGGTGCTGGTCCTGCTGGATGCGACTCTTGGCAGGAGGCCTTGCAAGATTCTGTTTTTGTTCCAGGCTTTGCTGCTCTTGCTGTCGGCTTTTATGCCGGAGTTTTCCAGCGGTACGATGCTGTCTCCCAGGCTGATTGTTTTTTCTGTGGGGACGTCTGTGGCTATGTGCGTGTCTTTGTTTGTTAATCTGTACTACAAGAGCCTGGATGCGGATTTCCTGCTTGGGGAGTACCGCGGCCGGGATTTTCTTGCCGATGCCATGCGCGTTGTCTATGCCTTGCTGCTGAATACGGTGCTGATGGCCGTGGCGGAGACTTACTGGGCGAGCAGTCTTATCAGGATCACGGTGGGGATACTTGCCGTTGTGCTGGCTCTGTTCTTTTTTACGATTATATCCATGCGCTTCTATGCGATGTACACTATAGAGCGCACCCTGAATGCAGAGGGTGTGCCTTCGGAGAGTGATACGCAGCTTTACAGGCAGATTATCGAGCTGATGGATAACAGCAAGCCGTTCCTGGATCCGTCACTTAATGTCGATGAGATTTGCAAGCAGCTGGGGACTAACAGGAGTTATATTTCCCGTTGTATCAATGCCTGTACTGGCTTCAGTGTGCCGCGGTTTATTAACAACAGGAGGGTGCTGTATGCCATGGAACTGTATCAGGGTAACATGTCCCTGAAGGTGTCGGAGCTTGCGGTGTTGTCCGGCTTCAGCAACGGGGTTACTTTCAATACGGCTTTCAGGCTGGAGACTAATATGAGTCCGCGGGATTGGTGCCGGGAGAGGCGGGATGAGGCTGCAAAAGAGCGGAAACGCCTTTCCAAGTTGATGGAACAGGAGCAAGAAGAGTGATGTTTTCCTTGGTGACGGGGTGGGGAAGGGTTATGCTTCTGGCGTGCAGGCAGATGCTGCCGTCGGAGTTGCTCCTGGGTGCTCCGTATTTGAGGTCTCCTTTTATTATGCAGCCGATGCCGGCGAGTTGGCAGCGTATCTGGTGGTGGCGGCCGGTGAGGAGTTCTACCTGCAGCAGGTGGTAGCGGTCTGTGTCCCCGATATGGGTGTAGATCAGTTTGGCTAGTTTTGCGTCTTTGAAGCGGCCTTCCTGGGTGATGAAACTTTTGTTGAGGGCTTCTTTGCGGATGAGCCAGTTTTCCAGCAGGGCGTGGGGCTCTTTTGGGGCGGCTATACAGAGTGCGAGATATATTTTATGGACTTGGCCGTCGCGGAAGGAGGCTGACAGGCGTTCGAGTGCTTTTGAGGTTTTGGCAAAGACGGTTATGCCGCTGACGGGGCGGTCCAGGCGGTGGGGGATTCCCAGGAAGACTTTGCCGGGTTTGGAGTTTCTTATGGCGATGAAGGCTTTGTATTTGTCGCAGAGGGTTTCGTCGCCGGTTTTGTCTCCCTGGACGATTTCGCCTGCTTTTTTGCAGACAATCAGCAGGTGGTTGTCTTCAAACAGGATCCGTCCTTCCAGATCCTTATATTCCTGTTCTGTCAAATTCCTGTATTCCATACCTAATATTTTATTTGCTCTGAGTGTAACCTGTTGCCCGTTCCGTCTTCCGAATACAAATATAAGAAGAAAATATGACAAAATGGCAGAAATGTTGGAATGGCACAACATTCGATATATTGAGAATCGAATTCCGAGCGAAGTCGAGGAATCTCAAAATAAAGAAAAAAATAGGAGATTAAAGATATGGGTAAAATTATTGGAATCGATTTGGGTACAACCAATTCATGCGTAGCGGTTATGGAAGGTAACCAGCCTACTGTTATCATCAACAACGAAGGCCAGCGAACAACTCCTTCTGTCGTTGCATTCACAGACGGCGGCGAGCGTAAGGTGGGCAGCCCTGCAAAACGTCAGGCTATCACCAACCCTGCAAACACCGTATTCTCTATCAAGAGGTTCATGGGAGAGACCTATGACCAGGTAAACAAGGAAGTAAGCCGTGTTCCTTATAAAGTGGTACGCGGTAACAACAATACTCCGCGCGTAGACATCAACGGACGTCTGTATTCACCTCAGGAGATATCGGCAATGGTACTCCAGAAGATGAAAAAGACCGCAGAAGATTATCTGCGTCAGGAGGTTACGGAAGCTGTCGTAACAGTTCCTGCATACTTCAGCGATTCACAGCGTCAGGCTACCAAGGAGGCCGGAAAGATTGCCGGTCTTGATGTAAAGCTTATCATCAACGAGCCTACCGCAGCTGCACTTGCTTACGGTCTTGACAAGACTGACAAGAGTATGAACGTGGCAGTTTACGACCTTGGTGGCGGTACATTCGATATTTCCATCCTTGAGCTTGACTCCGGAATCTTCGCAGTTAAGTCCACCAACGGAGACACCCACCTTGGCGGTGATGACTTCGACCAGGTAATCATCGACTGGCTGGCAAGCGAATTCGCATCAGAGAACGGCGGTGCAGACCTCAAGAAGGACCCTATGGCTCTTCAGAGACTTAAGGAAGCCGCAGAAAAGGCTAAGATTGAACTTTCCAGCCAGACTTCTACAGAGATTAACCTCCCTTACATCATGCCGGTAGACGGTGTCCCCAAGCATCTTGTAAAGACTCTTACCAGGGCAAAGTTCGAGGCTCTCTGCGACGATCTTTTCCAGCGCACTATCGAGCCTTGCCGCAATGCTCTTGCAGCAGCCAAGATGAATGTTTCCGATATTGACGAGGTCCTGCTCGTGGGCGGTTCAACACGTATCCCCAAGATTCAGGAAATCGTAAAGAACTTCTTCGGAAAGGAGCCTAACCGCAGCGTTAACCCGGACGAGGTTGTAGCAGTAGGTGCAGCTATCCAGGGCGGTGTGCTTGCAGGTGATGTAAAGGATGTGATCCTTACCGATGTTACTCCGCTTTCACTCGGTATCGAGACCCTTGGCGGCGTGATGACAAGGATGATTGAGGCCAATACGACCATTCCTGTAGACAAGGAGCAGATTTTCTCTACCGCTGCAGATAACCAGCCTTCAGTAGAAATCCGCGTGCTCCAGGGAGAGCGTCCGATGGCCAAGGATAACAAGCAGATCGGTGTCTTCCATCTTGACGGAATCGCCCCTGCACCCCGTGGAATACCTCAGATCGCAGTTAAGTTCTCTATCGACATCAATGGTATCCTGAATGTATCGGCAGTGGACAAGGCCACAGGAAAGGCACAGAGCATAAGAATCGAGGCTTCTTCAGGCCTGTCAGAGGATGAAATCAAGCGTATGCGCGACGAGGCCAAGGCCAACGAGGCAGCAGACAAGGCAGAGAAAGAGCGCGTAGACAAGATCAACGAGGCCGACGCCCTTTGCTTCCAGGCAGAGAAGTTCCTCAAGGATAACGGTGACAAGGTTCCCGCAATCGTAAAGGAGGAAGTAGAAAAGAACGTGGCATCCCTCAAGGAGGCTATCAAGGCCCAGAACCTGGCAGACATAGACCGCTACAAAGAAGCTCTTAACAAGGCTTTCGAGGCTATGTACCAGCAGGCTCAGCAGGCACAGGGCGGCCCTCAGGGCCCTCAGGGTGGCAATCCTTTCGGCCAGGGCGGTCCTCAGGCAGGCCCGCAGGGACCTCAGGACAACACTCCTGACGAGCAGTAAACTTTTATGACAGTGCAGATTTTTATCTGCACTGTTTTTTTATTACCTTTGCCTTCCGAATTAATGAGATGTAATATGGGAAGAGTTATCCTTACTGGCGACCGTCCTACCGGCAAACTTCATCTTGGACACTATGTTGGCTCTTTGAGAAACAGGGTGCTTCTGCAGGATGAGGGCAACTATGACAGGTTTTTTGTTTTTATTGCCGATGTCCAGGCACTGACAGACAACGCCGACAACCCGGAGAAGGTGCGCCAGAATGTGATCGAGGTGGCTTTGGACTATCTTTCTGCCGGCCTGGACCCTTCCAAGGTTACTATCTTTGTACAGTCACAGATTCCGCAGCTGCATGAGATGACCCAGTTCTTCTCCAACCTCGTTACTGTACAGCGCCTGCAAAGGAATCCTACCGTGAAGGCAGAAATGGCTCTGCGCGGTTTCAACGCCGATGCAGAAGAGGAGAACCGTCGCGGACTTCCAGTAGGTTTCTTTACTTATCCTATCAGCCAGGCTGCCGATATCTGCGCCTTCAAGTCAACTACTGTTCCGGTAGGCGAGGACCAGGAGCCTATGATTGAGCAGTGCCGTGAGATTGTGCGCAGTTTCAATGGTACTTACAATTGCGACGTTCTGGTAGAACCCCAGATACTGCTTCCTTCCAACAAGGTTTGCCGCAGGCTTCCCGGAACGGACGGCAAGGCCAAGATGAGCAAGTCGCTTGGCAATTGCATATATCTGAGCGATACCCCGGAGGAACTCAAGAAGAAGGTTATGGGTATGTTTACGGATCCCGGCCATCTTAAGGTAGAGGACCCCGGCAAGGTAGAGGGTAATACCGTGTTTACATACCTGGATGCTTTCTGCGAGGAATCTGACTTTGCGCAGTTCTGGCCGGATTACGCCAATCTTCAGGAGGTTAAAGACCACTATATGCGTGGCGGTCTTGGCGACGTCAAGTGCAAGAAGTTCCTCCTGAATGTGCTCAATGCCCGCTTGGAACCTATCCGCGCCCGCCGTGCAGAGTACGAGAAGGACATCCCGGAGGTTTACAATATCCTCAAGAAGGGCAGCGAGGCCGCCCGCGAGGTTGCTGCTCAGACGCTTTGGGAGATGAAAGAGGCAATGAAGATCAACTACTTCGACGACGCCGCCCTCATCGCCGCCCAATCCGCAAAATACAGTAAGTAATCCATTCCTTCTCTTCGCCGATAGAGCTTCTTTTTAGGACTGCAATTGACTATCAATGAGTTACGCATTTTAACTCTGATTATTTTTCCGAGTTAAAATGCGTAATTGCTTGATTATCAATATGGGTATTTGGTAAGGCCTTTGCCTGTTAAAAAACGGGGGCTTGGAGCGCCGGCTAAATACTGACTTGTAAATAGGCTAATTATTTATTATATTTGTCAAGGATACAAAAAGCCCCACGGCGTACGCGGGGCTATAGGATAAAATCCTTCGGCATATAGCCTTATTGTGATAAGATGTAGAAAATCTTACACTGCAAAGTTATCTGAAATTTTCGTAAAAGCAAAAATATGGAAAAAGTTTTAGGACTGGATCTTGGTACCAATTCAATTGGATGGGCTGTTGTAGAAAGAGGGGAGGATAATAAGTGTAAACTTGTTGGAAAAGGAGTTAACATTTTTCAGGACGGCGTCGCCCATGATAAAAGTGGGGAGAAACCGGCTGTGCATGAAAGGACATCGGCCCGTTCCTCCAGAAGACATTACTTCAGAAGGAGACTCCGGAAAATTGAACTGTTGAAAGTCCTAATTGAGAACGGCCTGTGTCCGGCCCTGCCTGAGGCGGCTTTGCTTGAATGGAAAAGACGTAAACTGTTTCCTTTGGATAAGGCTTTTCTGGAGTGGCAGCGTACAGATGACAATGTGGATAAAAACCCTTATCATGACAGGTATCTGTCATTATTCACTGAATTGGACTTGAGCAGGCAGGCCGACAGGTATACTTTGGGCCGTGCTTTCTATCATTTGAATCAGAGACGGGGCTTTTTAAGCAACAGAAAGGAAGCTGTGCGGGAGAGTGACGGCAAGGTTTCTGAAGATATTACCAACCTTTCCAAGGAAATGAAGGATGCCGGATGCTCATTTTTAGGAGAGTTCTTCTATAAGCTTTATGCGGAAGGTAAAAAAATCAGGAACAGGTACACTTCAAGAGAAGAGCATTACAAGAAAGAATTTTTCGCAATCTGTGAAAAACAAGGTCTTTCTGACGGTTTGGTACACAGTCTTGAACGTGCGATTTTTTATCAGCGTCCTTTAAAATCCCAAAAGGGAAATGTAGGGCGCTGTAAGTTCGAGCCCGATAAACCTTGCTGTCCTGTTTCTCATCCTTTGTTTGAGGAATTCAGAATGTTGCAGTTTATCAATTCTATCAGGTTGAAATCGCCCTCAGATGATGATTACAGGCCTATCGGCAAGGATGAGTATCATAAGATACTTCATCTGTTCTTCAGAAAAAGCAAACCTGATTTCGATTTTGATGAGGTCGCAAAAGCAATAGCCGGTAAAGGTAATTATTGTTCAAAAGACGATGTCGGCTCATACGGATATCGGTTTAATTATTCAATGGGGACGAATGTCCCGGGTTGTCCGGTATCAGCTGCTATAATGGCTGCCATTGATGCCTCTCCGGAAGATTGGACGGACATTCTGAGCTCTGTGTATGTTAAGGGCGAGAGAAAGACAAGAGCGCAAATCGTCAGTGACATCTGGCATTCTTTGTTCTTTTTTGATGATGACCAGAAACTGTCGGAATGGTTGTCAGCCAACTTGCAGATAGATGCGAAGGCTGCTTCCTCACTTTCTCATTTTAATATCCCTCAAGGTTACGCTTCATTGAGCCTCAAGGCAATAAGCAAAATCCTTCCTTGGCTAAGGCTGGGATATGTTTACAGCGATGCTGTGTTCTTTGCAAATCTTCCGGCGATTCTGCCTAAGTCCGTCCTCGGGAACAAAGCCAGGATGGACGATATAGAAGAGAATATCAGAATCCTCCTGAGTGACAGCCCACTTGACGGAAAGTCCGGTACTTTCAATAAGTACAACAATATACATGATTATTTATTGGGTGTCGCAGAAAACGTCAAGGCTGACAAATTATATCATCCATCGCAAATAGAACTTTACAAGCATGCTTTGCCGGATGAGAACGGCCGTATACTGTTGGGCTCGCCAAGGACTAATGCTTTCAAGAATCCGATGGCGATGCGCGCGCTTTTCAGATTACGTAAGCTGATTAATGAATTGCTGGTTGAAGGCACGATAGATCCTGATACAAAAATCAATATTGAGTTTGCAAGAGGACTTAATGATGCCAACAAGAGAAAGGCTATTCAGGACTATCAGAAGAATCTGGAGACCCAGAGGGAAAAGGACAGGCAGGAGATAATTGAGTTATTCAAGAGCGACGGCATTGATTACGAGCCGTCAAGTATGGATTTGCTTAAGTATCGCTTATACGAAGAGCAGAACCACAGGTGTATTTATACTGATCGTCAGATATCTCCAAGAATGTTTTTGGGAAACGCCACGGAGTTCGACATTGAACATACAATTCCAAGGTCGCGCGGTGGCGATGATTCTCAGATGAACAAGACTTTGTGTGAGAGCAGGTTTAACAGGGACGTTAAGAAAGCAAAAATACCATCAGAGCTGGACTCACATAGCATTTTGCTTGACAGGGTATCCGAGTGGAAAGAAAAGGCGGAAGAGATTGACAAGCAGATTGTGTTTTGGCGTCGCAGAAGCAAGCATGCGGCATCGAAAGATGAAAAAGATAATGCTATACGACGGGCCCATTATTTGTCAATGGAAAGAGACTATTGGCTCGGAAAGTATAATCGGTTCGTGATGGAAAAGGTTCCGGATGGCTTTTCCAACAGACAGGGCGTTGATATAGGCATCATCGGCAGATATGCCAGAATGTACCTTAAAACCGTGTTTAATAAAATTTATATTGTTAAAGGTGCTACAACGGCTGATTTCAGAAAAGCCTGGGGCTTGCAAAATGAGTATGAAAAGAAGAGCCGTGACAATCATGCCCATCATTGTATCGATGCCATAACCATTGCCTGCATCGGCAAAAAGGAATATGATGAGTGGGCAGGGTTTATGAAACAGGATGAGGATTATAGGTTTGGCCGGGGTAAAAGGCCGTTTTTTGAGAAGCCGTGGCCGACATTTACGGAAGATGTTTCATTAATTACGACGGAGCTGACAATCCCTCATTATACTCCGGATAACCTTCCAAAACGCGCAAAAAAGAAACTTAGAATCAGAGGGATTATTCAAAGGAATTCTGATGGGGAAATTAAATATGCACGGGGAGATTCTGCCAGAAACCCTTTGCATATGGATACTTTCTATGGTGCCATCAGTGTTAATGATGAGATTAAGTATGTGGTCAGGAAGAGTCTGGATTCATTGAAGGAGTCAGATATTGAAAAGATTGTGGATGATGTCGTCCGGAATAAGGTCAAAGAAGCTGTCGCAAAGATTGGTTCCTTAAAAAAGGCAGTATCGGAGGGCATTTGGATGAATGAGAAGTTGGGTATTCCAATTAACAGGGTCCGGATGTTTGCAACATCGGTCACTAATCCTATTTCTCTGAAGAAGCAAAGGTTTGTGTCAGATAAAGAGTACAAGCGGAACTACTACGTGACGAATGACAACAATTATTGCATGGCGATTTATGGTACAAAGAAACCGTCCTTCAAGTTGTTGAATTCGTTGGAGGCTGCAAAACAATTTAATGGCAAACAGTCGAATCTTATCCCGATGTCCGATGAAAAGGATAATCCGCTGAGGTTTGTCCTTAAGATTGGGACAATGGTTCTGTTTTACGAGAACAGTCCGTCCGAATTGTTGTCCTGCAATTCTGCAGAACTCTCCAAGAGACTGTATAAGGTGACTCGGTTGTCGACATTGACAATTCAGCAAAAATACCACTACGGAAGTATTACGTTGAAGCATCATTTAGAGGCACGACCGTCTACTGAAATTAAGGCTAAGAATGGGTTGTGGCATATTGGAGAGGAGTATCGGCCAATTATTGTTTTAACACATAAGCAACTTAACGTTTGGGTAGAAGGCGTCGATTTTGATATTACCCAGACCGGTCGAATCATATTTAAACCACATCCGCTATGGTAAAAAGGACATTGTTTTTCGGCAGTGCATGCCGACTATCCCTGAAAAACAGTCAACTGGTCATAGAAAACAAGGAAACTGGCGAGTTGAAAACGTGCCCGATGGAAGATATTGGGTATGCGGTTATAGAGGACCAGTCTGTTTCGATAACAATACCGGCATTGAACGCTCTGTCAAGGAATAACTCTGCCGTGGTTTTCTGCGATGAAAGACGTATGCCGTCTTCGATGCTGCTTAATCTGGATTCCAATAATGTTCTTGCGGAAGTTTATAAACTTCAAATCGAGGCTTCGGCCCCTTTGAAAAAGAATCTTTGGAAACAGATAATTGTGGCCAAAATTGAGAATCAGGCTCGTTTATTAAACGAGATTGGGAAAGACGGTAATGCGTTTAAGCCATATTATATGAATGTAAAAAGCGGTGATTCGGATAACAGGGAAGGTATTGCGGCCCGGCTGTATTGGAAATCTCTTTTCGGGGAGGGTTTTATCAGGTCCAGGGAGGGTGATTCCCCAAATGCTTTATTGAATTATGGATATTCAATTCTCCGCGCCGGAATGGCAAGGGCTATTATGGGATCCGGCCTTTTTCCCGCTTTTGGCTTATTTCATAAGAATCGGTACAATGCATTTCCTTTAGCCGATGATTTAATGGAACCATACAGGCCATATGTTGATCAAATAGTCTATCAATTACATTCGGATGGAAAAGTAAAATTAGACATCGGCGCCAAGCAGGAGTTGTTGAGGCTATTGTTTAAGGATGCTTGTTTTAATAATGTGACAAGGCCGATGGAAATCGCCTTATCAATTACAACGGCATCTTTGGTGAAATGTTTGAAAGGAGAGACTAAACAGTTATTATTTCCGGCGCTTTGATTATGATTTCTGAATACAGACTCAATGCTTATCACGTTATGTGGCTATTTGTATTTTTCGATTTGCCGACAACTACAAAGAAGGAGAGGAAGTATGCAGCTGGATTCAGGAAGGATTTGGAAAAAGACGGTTTTCGCATGATGCAATTCTCGGTTTACATAAGGCATTGTCCTTCAAAAGAGAATAGGGATGTTCATATTAAAAGGGTTCGGAGTTTTGTCCCGCCATCGGGGATGGTTAGTATTATGTCCGTAACTGATAAGCAGTATGGAGAAATTGTGAATTTTTGGGGTGCAAAGAGGTCTCCTTTGCCGGAGACTCCTTTGCAATTGGAATTATTTTAGTATTTTTGCAAAAACGCTACATCATTTTACTTCTTTGGCGACAGAGTGCCTTTTTGAAATAAGAAAATCACTCGTAACTAATTGAAAAACAATCTATAAACCAGCCAAGGTTGTGGTTTGATGTAGAAAAGGAATGAAGAACAACTTAAAAAACCAACAGTATATGAAAACACAGTTGTGGTTTGATGTAGAAAAGGAATGAAGAACAACCTTTGCATCAAAAGGGCGTTAAATCAAAGAGTTGTGGTTTGATGTAGAAAAGGAATGAAGAACAACCTAAGTGCTTGACTTACAGAACTATTTTCTGTTGTGGTTTGATGTAGAAAAGGAATGAAGAACAACGATAAGGTTCGTAGCACCGGCAGCCTTGCTGTTGTGGTTTGATGTAGAAAAGGAATGAAGAACAACAGTCAGTTGTTTGTAAGCAGAATCAAGCGAGTTGTGGTTTGATGTAGAAAAGGAATGAAGAACAACTTCATCTTTGAGTCTTTTGAAGAATTGTTGTTGTGGTTTGATGTAGAAAAGGAATGAAGAACAACCGTCCTGACCGCTCTTGAAGCAAAAGCAGGTTGTGGTTTGATGTAGAAATGGAATGAAGAACAACCTGAAGGGAAATGTCTCGCGGTGTAAATGTGTTGTGGTTTGATGTGGAAAAGGAATGAAGAACAACGCGCACTATCAGTAGCGCGTTAACACAAAGTTGTGGTTTGATGTGGAAAAGGAATGAAGAACAACTTTATATTCGCTGCTTGAAAAGTTAAGGAAGTTGTGGTTTGATGTGGAAAAGGAATGAAGAACAACGCCGCCGGACTTAGACGCGTATATGCACAGTTGTGGTTTGATGTGGAAAAGGAATGAAGAACAACCAAATATCACATGGAAAAGAGAGAACGTTTGTTGTGGTTTGATGTAGAAAAGAATAGATAATGATTCACTGCGATGGCAGACCGTCTGTGAGCCGCTGCTGATAGGCTTTAATTCTCCGCGAGACTCTTCGAACTCTTTTTTTTTGACACTGGCCGGTAGCGGAGACCGGACATCAGGAGACTCAAAAGCGAGTTAGCTTCTTTTTCTAAAAACACATTTCTCAATAAATATTGTGCATTTTTAAATATATTGAGTAAATTTGCGCAGTGCATTGAGTAAAATTAGAAAATCGGTATAACTCGTTATGTATCAGAGAAAACAATATCAAACTTTATTTTCCAGAATGCTGGAAAAACGACGTTTTATCCAAGTGATTATGGGGCCGAGGCAGGTTGGAAAGTCTACCTTGATGAAACAGGTAGTAAACGCACTGGATATTCCATTCGTTTTCTATCCAGCCGATGCTGTCCCTGCCACACAGCTAAGTTGGATCAGTGATTGCTGGAACGCTGCCCGCGCCAAGATGCGCCTGGAGAATTTGAAAGAACTCATTTTGGTAATAGATGAGATACAGAAAATCAATGGCTGGAGCGAGGTGGTAAAGAAAGAATGGGATACCGATACTTTCTATGATGTCAATCTGAAAGTAATCCTTTTGGGCTCTTCTCGTGTGATGCTGGATAAAGGATTTGCCGACAGTCTGGAAGGCCGCTTTGAGCGAATTATTCTCCCACACTGGTCCTATGCCGAAATGCGCGATGCTTTTGGCTTCACTTTAGACCAGTTTATCTATTACGGAGCGTATCCTGGTGCTGCGGAACTAATTGGTGATGAAGACCGTTGGCGGGATTATGTCACCGGTTCAATAGTCGATGCAACCATAAATAAAGACATTCTGATCAACGAGAATATTGCCAAACCTGCATTGCTTCGACAGACCTTCGAACTTTCTGCAGCATATTCGGGCATGGAACTGTCTTTCAATAAAATGATCGGTCAACTACAGGATGCCGGCAACACAACAACATTAGCCGGGTATTTGAATTTGCTATCACAGGCCGGTTTATGTTGCGCCTTGAACAAATATGCCATTGATCTTGCCAGAAAGAAGAGCAGCATTCCAAAGCATCAGGTCTACAACAATGCCCTGAAAAATATTTACTGCAAACCATTTGCCGAAGCTATACTGGACCGTTCCCTTTGGGGCCGATTGTTCGAGTCAGCCATCGGAGCTCATATAATGAGTAACGCATATGCGGGCGATTATAAAGTGTATTATTGGAGAACTAATCCAGGATGTGAGGTAGATTACGTACTGGAGAAGAATGGCCGAATAGTCGCTATCGAGGTCAAAAGCAATAGTGATGCAGGCAATAAAGGCCTGATGGAGTTCAGAACACAATTCAGCCCTTATCTTTCACTGGTTGTTGGTGATGGTGGAATGAAAGCGGAAGATTTCCTGAGTATTAACCCAGTGGATTTGTTCAAGTAGCCAGGAAACTGGATTATTTCCTCCAAGTATTGTACGGATGCATACTTAGGTAGGAGTTGGTGAATTCCTTGACGCCGGTGACCTCTGTGCCAAGCCAGGCGGGGGTGGGGTAATCTGTGTCAGGCGAAGGGAGTTCCACTTCTGCGACGGTCAGCTGCGAATTGTCTCCTTTGAACTCGTCCACTTCCCATTTAAGCCCGTTGCCGATGGGAATGATGTTGCGCGTTTTCTGGATAAGTCCGGATTTGCAGAGCTTTAGAAGCTCCACTGCGTCGGAGTACGGGATTTCCATCTCCCATTCCGGGCGGCTGAGACCGTCGGGCGTCATTCGTCCCTTGATTGTCAAGAAGCCCTGGTTGTCGCGTATACGGACGCGGACGGTGTTGCCGCCGTCCCGGGCTATGTATCCCTGGGAAATCTCGTAGGATTTCTGTACGTCCTTTTTGTAACTGTCGTCCTTTACAAGGAACTTTCTTTCGATTTCTACATTCATGCTACATCAGCCATTTTGTCATATCCTTTCCTGCCGCCATTGCATCCCGGATTTCCGTAGAAGAGATAGTAACAAGAGGGGCATTCATAAGGGAAATATTATAATTAGGATTCTCTTTAATCAGGCGGGCTTTCAGGTGGCCCCGATGGTATCCTTTGCGGGGATAAACAGCTATGCCATACTCAGTCAGAATGCGGGAATAGTCCCTCCACCGGGGGAAACTTTCAAGGTTGTCGGCCCCGACAACAAGGGTAATCTCATCTTCCGGAAACATCGACCTCAAAGTATCCAAAGTGCGGATTGTATAATGTGGCGGAGTCATGGCAAGCTCTATGTCCGACACCTCCACCCCCTTCAACTCCGGATGGCGAGCCACGGCTTCAATGGCAGCTTTATAGCGGGCGACCCCGGTTTCATTTGCCGATGCATCCTTGAACGGATTCTGCGGGCTAACAACAAGCAGCACACGGCCATAGCCGGCGGTCTCTGTCAGATACCGCATAATGGCCAGGTGACCTGTGTGAAGCGGGTTGAAACTGCCGCTGTAAACTGCCGTTTTCATAGATTCTTCACTTCGTTCAGAATGACAAACTACTTGTTCAGAAAATTGTCTACAAGGGCTTCGGCCTCTGCGTAGGCTACGTCCAGTTTGTCATTTACAAGAACTACGTCAAACTTGGGGGCGTAGGTCATTTCTTCCGCAGCCTTGGCCACGCGCTCCGCTATGGCTTCCGGGGTGTCTGTCTTGCGGGCGACAAGCCTGCGGTGCAACTCTTCTACCGACGGTGCCTGTATGAAAACAGACAGAGCCTTGTCCCCGAAGTATTTCTTAAGATTCACGCCGCCTTTGACATCGACATCGAAGATAATCACATGCCCTTTGTCCCAGATGCGCTGAACCTCACTTTTAAGGGTGCCGTAATACCGTCCCTCATAAACCTGCTCATATTCTACGAACATATCGGCCTCTATGCGGCGGCGGAACTCTTCTACAGTAAGGAAATAATACTCAACACCGTCCTGCTCCTGACCGCGCGGCTGGCGGGAAGTAGCTGAAACAGAGAACTCAATCTCCGGATGCAAGCCAAGAATATGATTGACGATGGTGCTTTTCCCGGATCCGGACGGCGCAGAGAAAATCAGGACTTTGTCCTTGGACAGACTATTTTTTTTACAAGCCATAACTTTTATCGTTTTATCATTCAGATGGTTGTATTCAATATTTGAACTTTTTGCAAATTTAACTAAATTTGCCTGATTTTTGAAGCAATTGCATATTGTTTTTACAAACAGCTTCTATAGAAGCCATGGACCATTATTTTTGGTTTCTATAGAAACTGTTTGTAAACGGAAAAGAAATATAATTTATAATATATAGTTACTATGGTATCTTACAAAGAATTGGGCCTCGTTAACACCCGCGAAATGTTCGCAAAGGCCGTAGCCGGCGGATACGCAATCCCCGCATTCAACTTCAATAACATGGAGCAGCTCCAGGCCATCATCATGGCAGCTGCAGAGACCAAATCTCCTGTTATCCTTCAGGTTTCCAAGGGCGCACGCAACTATGCAAACCAGACTCTTCTCCGTTACATGGCAGAAGGCGCAGTTGCATATGCAAAAGAGCTTGGATGGGAGCATCCCCAGATTGTCCTTCATCTTGACCACGGCGACAGCTTCGAGCTTTGCAAGAGCTGCGTAGACATGGGCTTCAGCTCAGTCATGATCGACGCTTCTTCCCTTCCTTACGAAGAGAACATCGCCCTCACCAAGAAGGTTGTTGATTACGCTCATCAGTACGATGTTACCGTAGAGGCAGAGCTTGGCGTTCTCGCAGGCGTAGAGGATGAGGTTTCCGCAGAGAAGTCTCACTACACTCGCCCTGAGGAAGTTATCGACTTCGCTACCCGCACTGGTTGCGACAGCCTTGCAATCTCTATCGGTACCAGCCACGGTGCTTACAAGTTCAAACCCGAGCAGTGCACCCGTGACCCCAAGACCGGCCGTCTTGTACCTCCGCCCCTCGCATTCGATGTTCTCCACGAGATCGAGAAGAAGCTCCCCGGTTTCCCTATCGTTCTTCACGGTTCTTCATCAGTTCCCCAGGAGTATGTAGACATTATCAACGCTAACGGTGGCAAACTTCCTGATGCAGTAGGTATCCCTGAGGAGCAGCTCCGCGAGGCTTCAAAGAGCGCTGTTTGCAAGATCAACATCGACTCTGACAGCCGTCTTGCAATGACCGCAGCTATTCGCAAGGTATTCAACGAGAAACCCGGTGAGTTCGACCCTCGTAAATACCTTGGTCCCGCCCGCGACGAGATGAAGAAGCTTTACATGCACAAGATCGTTAACGTTCTTGGCAGCAACGGCAAAGCCGAATAAGCTAAAGCATCAAGTAACAAAAAAGTCTTCAGGAACCCCTGAAGACTTTTTTGTTGTCGCACTACGGGCTTAGCGCAGATCCCAGGCGAGGTGGCCGGGGCAGACGCCGGTGTCTATGCGGGAGATAAGCGCGCCGTCCTTGCCGAACCGGTACAGGGAGCCGGGGGAGGTGTAGTTGCCTTTATCGGCAATGTAAATATCTCCGTCCTTGGGGTTGATCCAAACGCCGGACGGGGCACCGAAGCTGGCAAAGGCGCTCACCGGAACGGGGAAGGAGGATACGGTATCGGTCTCCGGGTTATAGATGCAGTTGCTGCTTACCCAATCCATCGTGGTGTAGGAGAAAGCAGTGTCAAAAATGTACAGCTTGCCATCGTAGACATCGGCATAGGTGCCACCAAAACCAAAGGTCTTTACAACAGCGGAAGTCCTTGTGTCATAGATGATTGAGCACGGAGCAACACCGTTGTAGTCACCGGAGGAATTGATAAAGAAAGATTTGCCGTCCGGCATCAGGGTAAGCGGTGAGTAAGCGTTAATGATTCCAAGGAAAACCCTGTCAACTTCTGTAAACGTGTCAAGGTCGATAACAGAGATGCTTGCAATCTCATTATTGCCGCCGCCGGTGAAGTCCGTATGGTAGCTGCATGAGTTGAGCACGTAAAGTTTGCCGTCAACAATGGCCAGCCCCTCCGGCTCGTGACCGGTGGCGCAAGTCTTTTCAACCTGCTTTCTCGTAAGAGAAACCTTTGCTACGTAACCATCATTGGCATAGGAAGTTACGTATGCGTAACCGCCATCGCAGGCAATCATACGGCAGTTTGGAATCTCTACAGCAGCCACGTGCCTTCCGCCGCGCTCGCTTATCTCCAGAAGATTGGAAGCGTTCACGGTAACAAGTACGAACTCGTCAGTAACGGCAATGTCATTAGCGACATCGCCCAGGCTGCCGCGAACCGTAGGGTTAATTTCCGCCCACCAGTTGTTCAACATGGTGTAAGTCTGCAAGTTATAGTAATCCAGGGTGGCGTTGTTGTGGCCCCACTGGCCCTCGCTCACAAAGTAAAAACCAAGGAGTTCGGTGTTGTCTGCCGGATCTTCATCATCGTCTCCGGGCAGGATTGGATCGTGTGACTTGCGACAAGCCGTGGCAGCGGAAAACAGCATCGCCGCCAGCAGCAAATACTTAGTTAAGTTCTTCATAATCAATATTCTATTGTTAATTTTATCAAAATATGCCGGCCGGGCATGGGGTAGCGTGTCACAACCTCATAGTCCTGGTCAAATATGTTGTTGATGTCCACGCCGATACCTCCCTTCGCCCGTTTGCCGATGCTTCCTTTCCATGCCATCGCCAGGTCCGTTGTATACCACGGATCCAGTTCGTTTGCCGGGATATTGGCGGCATCGGTATATCGTTTGCCCGTATAAAGCCATGATACACAGGCGTTTAATCCTTTATAGCCCACTGCTGCCACAAGCGAGCCTGAGTGCAGGGGAGAGTAGGCCGTGCGGCCGCCATACCATCTGGAAGCCTTGTCCGTGCGGTCCCGCGAATCCTCGTAACTCCATGTGGCCCTGAAGGACGTTTCCACTTCCTTTATATTTACCGATGCCGCTGCGCTCACGTCCACTCCCTTTGCTCGCACCTTCCCGTAGTTGATAACCGACCAGCGGAACTGGCTGGCCGCCGGGATGGCAACAATCTTGTTGATGATGCCGGCAAGGTAGGTATCGGCGGAAAGTTTAAAGACTTTGCCGATGCTGACATCGGCCCCAGCATCCAGCTGCCTGCTATATTCCGGGCTAAGGTTTGTTCGCCCTCCGATGCTGTAATAAAGGTCGTTGAAGGTGGGTGCGCGGAAGATTTCCTTGTAAAAAGTGCGGAGCTTAAGCCAGCTGAGGCCTTCGTATGATACAATGACGGTGGGAGTCCATTTGGCCCGGGACTTCCAGGCGCTGCCGGCAGAGGTTTTGTCCTTGAAAACGCTTGACAGGAGGGAAGTGTGTATATGCCAGCCGCAGCCGGGGGAAACGGCAATCTGTGCGGCAGTAAGGCCGGAAAGCCTCTTGGCCCATGGAACCGGTGCGGCTGCAAGTGTCTCGCTTTCGGAAGAAAAGCCGTTCCGGCGGCCGTCAATTGAAAAACCGGCACCCAGCCAGTCGGAAGGCCTCCAGGCAAGGGCGGCGTAAAAATAGAGCTCGTTCTGGCGGTATTTGTTATCCACTTTCATCACAGCCGCGTTTTGGGTGGGGTCCTGGAGATACCGGCAATAGTCGCGGGCAAATTTGCCGCCGATGCGAAGCTGCCAATTCCCCGGAAAAGAAGTCTCCCAGGAGGCTTGGATGAAGGCAGACCTGTCCCACTGGCGGTCTTTTGAGGAATACTGGTCGCTGATGCGGCGTACAACCGGGCCGGGGAGGCCTCTTTCCGACTTGTACCCGTATGCGTTTACAGTAAGTCCTTTCCAGTTGAAATACAGTTCCGAGTGAAGCGCCCTGATGTCCCCGTTGGTGCGGGTTGCGGTGGTGTCGTAGGCCGGTTCATGGAAGGTGAAACGGTATTTTCCGTCGGAATAAAGCCAGCCGGCATTGACTGATGCTTTGATGTCCCTTTTTACATAAGAAACTGTACCTGAGGGATTTACAGTGCCGAACGCCCCTGTCCTGAGACTTGCGCGAAGGCCTGTCTTTTCCGGCGCCCGTGTCTTAAGATACACCGATGCGGCCGATGCCAGGTCTGATGCCGGTTGCAGGAGCTCCGCCTTCTGGGCTTGATACAGAGTCATCGACTCCAGGTTGTCCAGGGAAAACCGCCCCAGATCCACCTGTCCGTTCTGGGCGTTGTCCATCCTTATACCGTTATAATATATGCCCGTATGCTGTGCGCCCAAAGACCTGACATTCACGGTCTTAAGGCCTCCGACTCCACCGTAATCCTTTATTTGCACGCCGGCGAAATACCTGGCGGCATCGGCAACGGAAGAAGCGGGAAGCGCCTCAATTGTCTTGCGGTCAAGGCTGGCCACAGGCAGGGCGGCGGATTTGATATGGATGATGCGGGAAGCTTTTACGGTGTCAGTGACAGCGGAGGTGGTATCATGGGCAAACAGCGGAGTGGCCGGGCCGGCGGGGCCCAGTTGCAGAAATATGGATATTACGGCACCAATCATTTCCTTAGTCCGTTGTTTCACCTACCACTCCGGTCGCTTCCGCAAGCCCCTTCTGGCTTGGAGAAAGCAGCCGTAAAAAGGGCTGCTCCCGGAATCAGGCAGTGCTGTCTGCTGAATGTTGAATTTGTGGATGCAAATATAACAAGAAAAATTAGTACATTTGTAGGACGTGAATATGAAAATTATTACAAATATGGATAAAATAAGCTACGCATTGGGAATGAGCATCGCCCACAACCTTGTTCAGTCAGGGGTGAAAGATATCAAGACAGAAGATTTCGTAGACGGCCTTAAAGCCACTCTGAACGGGCAGGAGCCCAAGGTTTCCTATCAGGAGGCCGGAAAGATCCTGGAGGATTACTTCAGCAACATGGAGGCGGAAAAGGCCGCAGAGGAGGCAGAGGTTGCAGATGCAATGAAGAAGGAAGGGGAAGAGTTCCTGAAGGAAAATGCCGGCAAGCCCGGTGTCATCACCCTTAAGAGCGGCCTTCAGTACAAGGTCCTCAAAGATGGAACAGGCCGCAAGCCCGGCAAGACCTCAAAGGTTCGCTGCAATTATGAGGGTACCTTTACCAACGGCATGGTCTTCGACAGCTCTTACAAGAGGGGAGAGCCGGCTGTATTCGGTGTAAACCAGGTGATTGCAGGCTGGACAGAGGCACTTCAGCTCATGAGCGAGGGCTCAGAGTGGGAGCTTTACATCCCTTACCAGCTGGCCTACGGAGAGGCCGGAGCCCACGGCGCCATTCCTCCCTGCGCAGCACTCGTCTTCAAGGTAGAGCTTATAGAGGTTCTTTAAATGACATTTACGGAGGTCATAGAAGTTGTAGCCCTTGTAACGGGACTCATTTATCTCTTCCTGGAGATAATACAGTCCAACTGGATGTGGGTTGTGGGAATCCTTACCGGAATTCCTGTGTCCATATCATTCGGCATGCAGCATATATGGGCCTCCATGGCGCTGAATATCTACTATGTGATAATGTCCGTAGTTGGCATCATTATGTGGATGAAAGCGTCCGAACAGACATCGGAAGGCGCGTATCACCTTGCCCGGCTGCCGCGTAAAGTGCTTGTTATCAGCACCGTAGCGGCCGTTTTAGGCATCCCCGCCCTCATCCTGCTGCTTCGCCTCACCGGAGGACAGGAGACCGCCCTTGACGCCGTGGCCTTTGTACTCAGTGTCATCGGCACATGGTGGCTGGCAAAGTCTTATCTGGAGCAGTGGCTTGTCTGGATTATTGCCGATGTCATTTCTACTGCACTTTGCGTTTCGATGGGCTCCTGGTGGCTTGCCGCCCTTTATGCGGCTTACGCCGGATGGGCCGTTTTCGGATACTTTTTATGGAAGAAAAAAGGAGAATATATAGCATGAAACAATCCATTATCGTCATGGCTTTTGCGCTTTGCGCAGGCATATTCATGAAAGCATCAGCACAGGAAATAGTTTATACCGATGCTGCCGTACTCCCGCTTTACGGCAAAGCCGTCCAGGAGACATCGGCCCGCTATACACGCTTCCCGGCCGCCTATGAAGGCGAAAGCCGCAAGGCTCTCTGGGACCTGTCCCTTAATTCCGCCGGCCTGTACATCCGCTTCCGCAGCGACGCCCCGCAAATCAATGCAAAATGGGTGAACCGCAATTTCCAGATGCCGCATATGACCGATGTCGGCATCGGCGGACTTGACCTTTATACCCTTACCCCGGACGGATGGCGTTTCGTGGGCGCCGGTTTTACATGGACAAAGGGTACTCATCATGAGCGCAAGATAGTGTCCAACATGAAGCCGCAGATGCGTGAGTACATGCTTTACCTGCCGCTTTATGACAGTATAGATTCCCTGTATGTAGGCGTTCCGGAGGGCTACAGCGTGGCTCTTCCGGCAGTGAACAGGCCGGTTCCGGAGAAGCCCGTCGTGATGTATGGAACAAGTATTCTCCAGGGCGGCTGCGCCACCCGTGCCGGCATGGCACATACTTCAATTATCAGCCGCAAGCTGGACAGGGAGGTGATTAACCTTGGTTTCAGCGGCAATGCTCATCTTGACCCGGAGGTGGCCCGCCTTATGGCGTCCGTAAAGGACCCCGGAGTCTTTGTCCTGGACTTTGTGCCCAACTGCAACGCAGAGCGTATCAATGAGAAAGGCGAGACCTTCTTCCGCATCCTGCGGGAGGCTCATCCTGACGTGCCGATAGTCTTTGTAGAGAATCCTTTCTTCCCTCATGCAATTGTAGATGAGAAGACTAACAGCGACATAAAGGAGAACAATGCCGCCCTCCGTGCCTTGTATGATAAGATGAAGAAGGAAGGCCAGAAGAAGCTGTTTTATGTTACCAAGGAGGGTATGACCGGTGACGACGGAGAGTCTTTCGTAGACGGCGTCCACCTTACAGACCTTGGAATGTTAAGATACGCAGAACACGTTCTGCCTACAATTAAAAAGGCTCTTAAATGCAAATAGCAAACATATTCCAAAGGCCAAATAATAAGTTTAATAAATAATAAGGTATGAAAATTATCGTTGACAGCGGTGCTACCAAGGCTCAGTGGGGCCTCGTAGCAAATGGAAAAGAAGCCGGAATGATTACCACAGCCGGCATCAACCTCTCAACAATGACCCCCGAAGCAGTGGAAGCAATCGTCGCAGAAGCCGCTTCACAGGTTCCCGCAGGGGAGAAGATAGAGGCCGTATACTTCTATGCAGCCGGTCTTATCACCACTCCCGGAGAAGCCGTTCCCCAGCTCGCAGAAGGCCTGGACAAATGCTTCAAGAAGTATTTCCCCGGCGCTAAATACGAGTATGCATCGGACCTTCTTGCTGCTGCAAGAGCCGTTTGCGGCCATTCAAAGGGTGTAGCTTGCATTCTTGGAACAGGTTCCAACTCCTGCCTCTTCGACGGAGAAAAAATCGTCCGCAACATTCATTGCTGCGGCTTCATCCTTGGTGACGAGGGCAGCGGCGCATCCCTTGGAAAGCGTTTCATGTCCGACTTCCTCAAGGACCTTCTTCCGGACGAGGTTGCCAAGGACTTCGCTTCCAAGTTCGAGGTAGACTATCTTACCGTTGTCAAGAACGTTTACCGTGGCACGGCTCCTTCCAAATATCTTGGCAGCTTCGCTCCTTACATCATGAGCTGGTATGACAAGAGCGACTATGTTAAGGAACTGGTAGAGGGCAACTTCCGCGATTTCCTGCGCAAGTTCCTGGTACGCTACGACCCTTCAAAGA
The DNA here is from genome assembly GCA_900314395.1 of uncultured Prevotellaceae bacterium. GTDB lineage: Bacteria > Bacteroidota > Bacteroidia > Bacteroidales > UBA932 > Cryptobacteroides. The sequence continues at coordinate 47,546 of OMVB01000138.1, forward strand.
CCCTGCCTATGGGCGCCATCGGCGGTTTTGCATATGCCAACAAGGCCATCCTTGAAAAGGTTGCCGCAGAAGAGGGCGTACACTTTGACAAGATTTACAAGACTCCTATCGAGGGCCTTATCCAGTATCACGCATAATATTATTAATATGAAAGAGACTCGTACAACAGAGCAGGCTTCGCACTACGACCATCTTGAGATGATGTCTACCGCAGAGATTCTCCACGGAATGAACGCCGAGGACCGTACCGTGCCGGTAGCCGTTGCAGAGGCCATTCCTTCTATCGAAAAGCTTGTAAACGGAATCGTTGAGCGTATGCGCAAGGGCGGCCGTGTATTCTACCTTGGTGCAGGTACCAGTGGCCGTTTGGGCATTGTGGACGCATCGGAGATACCTCCTACCTACGGCGTAAAGGATAAATTCATCGGCCTTATCGCCGGTGGCGACAAAGCTATCCGCAACGCTGTAGAGGCCGCAGAGGACGATCCTAACGGCGGATGGGCAGATATGGCTCCTTTCAATCCCACCGTTAATGACATCGTTATCGGCATCGCAGCATCGGGAACAACTCCTTATGTTGTTGGCACCGTTAAAAAGGCTCGTGAGGAAGGTCTTCTTACCGGTTGTATCACCTGCAACCATGGCTCTCCTGTTGCTGCAGAGGCAGAGATTCCCGTCGAGGTTGTAGTTGGTCCTGAGTTTGTAACCGGAAGTACCAGGATGAAGTCCGGTACCGCCCAGAAGCTTGTGCTCAACATGATTTCCACTTCTACGATGATTCTGATGGGTCATGTTAAGGGCAACAAGATGATGGATATGCAGCTTACCAATATCAAACTGGTGGGCCGCGGTACCCGAATGATTATGGAGGAGACCGGTATTACCGATGCAGAGCTGGCAAAGGAGATGCTGCTTCGCTACGGTTCTGTCCGCGACGCGGTTAACGCTTATCATAAGAAGTAACATTTCAAATGCTTAGGGAGCGATATCCTTCCAAGCTGCTCGAAGATGCCGTAGAGGCTATAGGCACCCTTCCCGGAGTGGGGAAGCGTAGTGCCATGCGTCTTGCCTTGCATCTTTTGCGGCAGCCCTCAGAGAACGTTCATCACCTCGCAGATGCGCTTGTGCATCTGCGGGATGATGTTAAGTATTGTTCTACCTGCATGATGATTTCCGATGCCGATACATGCTCTATCTGTGCCGATGCTCACCGTGACCACCGGACTATCTGTGTGGTGGAGTCGGTTCGCGATGTGATGAGCATTGAGAATACCGGGCAGTACAACGGGGTTTATCATGTTCTTGGGGGCAGTATCTCTCCAATAGACGGCATCGGCCCGTCAGACCTTACCATTTCCGCCCTGGTTTCCCGGGTGGAATCGCTCTGCGATTCAGACCCTTCGGCTTCGCTCAGGGTGACAAATGATGTCGAGAAATCTCCTTCCCTGGAAGTAATCCTGGCCCTGGGCGGCGACGTAGAAGGGGAGACCACCGCCTTCTATATCTATCGGCAACTCTCCCGCTTCCCGGTGAAACTCACCACCCTTGCCCGCGGTCTGGGCTTTGGCGACGACCTTGAATACGCCGACGAAGTCACCCTCGGCCGCTCCCTCGCCGCCCGCCAACCCTTTAAGCCGTAAAATATTAGAGTAACTTTGATTCTGTCAGTGGATAGCAAAGAAGATATTTCCGCAAAAAGAGTTGGAATTCAAAAGAAAATGCCTAAATTTGCACCGCTTTTTCGCGACCTACGGAAAAGTGCTGATTATTAATTGTTTTATTAACTAAAATTTTTTGCGAAATGGCTGAATATTTGATGCCTGAAAAGAAGCAAGAGATTTTCGCGAAGTACGGAAAGTCCAATACAGACACCGGCTCACCTGAGAGTCAAGTTGCTTTATTCTCCTACCGTATCGCTCACCTTACTGAGCACGTAAAGAAGAACAAGAAAGACGTTGTAACACGTCGTGCTCTTCTCCGTCTCGTAGGTAAAAGACGTCAGCTTCTGGATTACCTCCAGAAAGTGGATATCGAGAGATACAGGGCAATCGTCAAGGAGCTCGGCCTCCGTCGATAAGCTTCCACGATAGGAAAACAAAAAGGGAGAGGTCACAAGGTGGCTTTCCCTTTTTTTATTGAAACGACAGATGCCCGAACAGGTCGGGCATGACGAAATAAAGACGTAAACGAAGAAATGAACATTATCAAAAAGACAATCGAGCTGCCCGACGGTAGGGTAATCGAGATCGAGACCGGCAAACTTGCCAAACAGGCAGACGGCTCAGCAGTTGTAAGAATGGGCGGCACCATGTTGCTCGCAACCGTTACTTGCGCAACAGAAGTAACCGAGGGTACAGATTTCCTTCCCCTCCAGGTAGATTACAAAGAGAAATTCTATGCAGCCGGCCGTTTCCCCGGCGGATTCATGAAGAGAGAAGGCAAAGCCTCTGATTATGAGGTACTTATCGCACGCCTTGTAGACCGCGCGCTTCGCCCGCTCTTCCCGGATGACTTCCATCTTGCAGTATTTGTAAACATTTGGCTTATATCGGCAGAAAAAGACATTCAGCCCGATGCACTCGCAGGCCTTGCAGCATCTGCAGCCCTTGCAGCCAGCGACCTTCCGTTCCTTGGACCTATCTCAGAGGTACGCGTCGCCCGCATCGACGGTCAGTTCGTCATCAACCCCACATTCTCTGAGACAGAGAAGGCAGACCTTGAACTCATGGTTGCCGCTACAGAGGAGAACATCATGATGGTAGAGGGAGAGATGAAGGAAGTGACAGAGGACGTAATGCTTGATGCTATCAAGTTCGCACACGAAGAAATAAAGCGTCACTGCCGCGTTCAGAAAGAACTCAACGCAGAGTGCGGAAAGACCGTTAAGCGCGACTATCCTCACGACGAGGAAGACGAAGACCTGCGCAAGGCCGTTCACGACTTCTGCTATCCCAAATGCTATGAGCTTGCAAAGAGCGCAAAACCCAAGCAGGAGCGTACCGCCGGCTTCGAGCAGATTAAGGCAGACTTCCTTGCAACCCTTTCAGAGGAGGATCAGGAGGCCAAGGCTGCCATGGTAGCACGCTACTATGCACACGAAGAGAAAGAGGCTATGCGTAACCTCATCCTTGACGAGGGTATCCGTCTTGACGGACGTAATACAACAACCGTACGTCCTATCTGGTGCGAGGTTGATTGCCTTCCTTGTGCACACGGCAGCGCCATCTTCACCCGTGGTGAGACCCAGGCGCTTGCTTCCGTTACCCTTGGAACCAAGCTCGACATGAAGGAAATGGACGAGGTTCTTGTTCAGGAGACCCAGCCTTTCACCCTTCACTACAACTTCCCTCCTTTCGCAACAGGAGAGGCCAAGGCCCAGAGAGGTGTCGGCCGCCGCGAAATCGGTCATGGAAACCTTGCATACCGTGCCCTCAAGGCAGTTATGCCCAAAGGCCCCGAATTCCCTTACGCAGTACGCGTAGTTTCCGATATCCTTGAGTCCAACGGCTCTTCATCACAGGCTTCAATCTGCGGTGGCTGCCTTGCACTCATGGATGCAGGTGTAAAGATCAGCAAGCCTGTTGCAGGTGTTGCCATGGGTCTAATCACCGATGCAGAGCGTCCTAACGACCGTTACGCTATCCTTACCGATATCCTTGGTGACGAGGATCATCTTGGCGATATGGACTTCAAGGTTGCAGGTACCAAAGACGGTATCACCGCCACCCAGATGGATATCAAGGTAGACGGTCTTTCATACGAGGTTCTTGAAAAAGCTCTTGAGCAGGCACGCCAGGGCCGCCTCCACATTATGGAAGAGATGGCCAAGTGCATCGCCGAACCCCGTGAGGATTACAAACCCTTCGTTCCCAGAATCGTCCAGATTCAAATTGCATCCGATTTCATCGGTGCGGTTATCGGCAAGGGTGGCGAGACTATCCAGAAGATTCAGAAAGAGACCGGAACCACCATTACCATTACAGAAGAGGATGGAAAGGGTATTGTCGATATCTTTGGTGTTGACAAGGATGCCATGGATAAGGCTCTTGCCTGGATTGAGGGCATTTGCGCCGTACCCGAGGTCGGCACAGTTTACCATGGCAAGGTTGTAAGCATCCTTGATTTTGGCGCTTTCATCGAGATTCTGCCCGGTAAGGAAGGTCTCCTTCACGTGAGCGAGATTGCCTGGAACAAGACAGAGAATGTTTCTGATGTCCTTTCCGTAGGCCAGGAGGTTGATGTCAAACTCCTTGAGATTGACGAAAAGACCGGTAAGATGCGCCTTTCAATGCGCGCCCTTACAGAGAAACCGGAAGACTACAAGGAGCCGGAGCGCAAGCCGCGCGGAGAGCGCCGCGAGGGCGGAAACGACCGTCGTGAGCGTCGCGAGGGCGGCAATGACCGCCACGAGCGCCGTGACGGAGACCGTGGCCCGCGCCGCGAAGGCGACCGCGCACCCCGCAGGCCCGTTTCACCGCGCCACGAGCAGCGTCCCGCTCCCGAGCAGCCGGAAAACAACGAGCCCGAAATCTTCTGAATAAGATAACAGAAAACAAATACCCCGGAAGGCATGGATCCTTAATTTAAGCCTTCCGGGGTATTTGTTTTCAGTATTAATTGGATTTAAAGGACAAACTTAGCTACATCATCTTCCGATATTTGAATATAAGGATGACTCCTACAATCAGGAGAACCATGAAAGCCAGAATGGCCAGCCAGGCGAGTTTGAATCCGGCTCCGGGAAGTTCTACATTCATGCCATAGAAACTGGCCACAAGCGTAGGCGGCATGAGAAGCAGGGAGATTATGGTAAATATTTTCATAATCTTGTTCTGTTCCAAATTGATAAGACCTACAACCGTATCCTGTAAATACTCCAGACGCTCGAAGCTGAAGTTTGTATGGTTGATTAGAGATGATATATCCTGTTGGAGCACGTTGAACCTGGCATCCAACTCTGCCGGATACTTGTCGCTTTTAGTAAGGTTTGTGATAAGACGCTGCTTATCTACGATATTTTCCCTTACCGTCATCGTATTCTCTTGCAGCTGATTGATATCCAAAAGGAATTCCTCGTTGATGTCTTCCTGCTGATTAATTCTTTTACTATACTGTGCGATTTCTTTAGACATCAACTCAATCATATCTGCGTCAAGGTCGATACGCTGATCCAGAATGCTGGCAAAAACCCAGTATCCATTAGGATAAAGATGAGACATCGCCATCATCCTGCGTTGCAACTCCGTGAAACTTCGCAGGGGTACGTCACGCAGTGTTGTAAGTACGCCGCCTACAATAGTGAAAGACACAGCTTCCATGCTATATTCTTCCGGCCCGGGCATCAGGAAGTTGGTGTTGGCAAAAATAGCCGTGTCCGTCTCTTTGAAACGGGACGAACTCTCAATTTCCTCGGCCGTTGCACGGCTTTGTATTTCTACACCAAGAAAGGCCTCTGTGGCGCGTTTTTCTGCGCTTTCAGGGGCAAAAAGATCAATCCAAACAACATCGTTCAGATTCAGATTCTTGAGATCTGCCTCAGACTGGGAAACCATCAGTTTTCCGTTTGTCCTGTAGAAGATAGATACCATTTCTCTTCCTCCTATCCCGGGTTTCCCCGGCTTTAGGGCGGCGCCCAGTCGCGCCGTCAGGTTAATATTAACAGTGATAATCTAGCATTACGGAAAATGCCAGCCTGCAAATTTAGGCAAATTTTTCGATTTGCCTAAATTTGCAGGCATTTTTGTATATTTACCGGGAGGGACTATTCAACAGTAAACTTCAGGGAGAGGGAGTTGCCGGCGGCGTCTACGACGGTGAGGATGTGCTCTCCGTCGGAAGGGGAGAGGGTCCTCTGGTGAATGTTGGAGGTTTGGCCAAGGTAGCTGCCGTCAAGGTGCCACCATACGGTAGTGCCTGGAGAGCGGTGGGCAAGGTTGAATACGACAGAGCCCATGCTACCGTCAAGTTGGCGGGGAAGTTTAAGGTGGCTCCCGTTTTCTGGACTTATGAACTCCATGACAGGCCTGTCCTTCACAGCTACGGCGGTATACTCCGGATGATGTTGTTTATAGTACCATTCCATTGCCGGAGGCAGCAGGAAAAGCCCGTCCTCGCTGTTATGATACGGACATGGGGCAGAGTTCATGGCCGTTTTAGGTAGGAGCAAAGTATCTGCCTGGGTGCAATACAATCCTTTAAGGTGGCCGGACTGGTGGCAGACCTCGGCCGTTATCCCCTCATACGGAAGGGGTGGCAGGAACCATCCGTCGGCGGCGTAGTCGCATGTCTTTTTTTTCTCCGGAAGAAGGTTCAGTATGTCGAACATCACAGGTCCTGCTGTCCTGGCGCCGATCAGCCCGGGAACACCGGAACCGTCGGCATTGCCGGCCCAAACGCCTACGGCGTAGTCCGGCGTAATTCCGACAGCCCACGCATCCCTGAAACCCCAGCTGGTGCCGGTCTTCCATGCGGCCTTGCGAACGGAGCGCACCATGCGAAGGTCAATCTCGTCGGGGCGGCCAAGGTCTTTCAAAGCGTCGAACGTATGCCATAGGGAAACCCTGTCGCTCAGGGGGAAGTCTCCGCCCTCCTGGTAAACCTTGGAAAGCCTGGCATAAATTCCTGTTATTTCAGTAAGTTTCCCCTCCGCCCCGCCAAGGATTATTGACAGGCCGTAATCTGCCGATGTCCTTGTTATGGTGCTCATGCCCATTTCTTTAATGAGCTCGTGAAACTGCGGCACCCCATACATCCTTAGCATATTGACGGCCGGTACATTAAGCGACCTTGCCAGGGCCTCAGAGGCCGGTACGGCTCCCGCATACTGAAGGTCGAAGTTCCTTGGCGTAAAGCCGTTTATGTTCATGGGAGTGTCTGCGAGCAGGGTATTCGGAAGTATAAGTCCCTCCTGGAGCATTGCGCAGAACAGGAACGGCTTCAGCACGCTGCCGGTACTTCTTGGAGAATCGGCAATATCCACCATCGCACCGTGTCTTTTGTCGGCAGGGGAGGCATTGCCGCAGTAAGCTATCGTCTCTCCCGTTTCAACATCTATTACCACGGCTGCCAAGTCGTTGATGCCCAAGGATTTAAACTCCCTGTTCCAAGACTCTGCGCAAAGGTCCAGCTGCTGTTGCAGGCCCAAGTCTATGGAGGTCTTTATAGTCTCTCCTTTGTTGGATTTCCAGTACCTGTCCACCAGGTGCGGGACATATGATGGCAGCGGCCCAGGTTCAAGAGTCAAGGGCTCTGACTTTGCAAGGCTGTGTTCTTCCTTGCCGATGTAGCCTTTGTCATAAAGCTTGTCAAGCAGGCGGTTGCGTTTTTTTAGCAGCTGGTCCCTGTTTTTGCCGGGATGTATATCCGACGGAGAATTGGGGAGTACTGCCAATGTGGCAGATTCTGCCCATGAAAGCTCGCTCGCAGGGCAGCCGTAGTACCTCCAGGCCGCCGCTTCAAGGCCAACCACATTGCCGCCAAAAGGCGCATGGGACGCGTACAGGGCAAGGATTTCCTTTTTGGAAAACCTGGCTTCAAGCCTCGTGGCCATGAAGGCTTCAATTATTTTCTGCCACACTGTCCTTGGCTTTCCACGCCTGGAAAGTCGTATAACCTGCATCGTAATGGTACTGCCACCGCTGGTAACTTTACCGGACTTGACATTACCCCAAAACGCCCTCGCGAGCGAAAGGGGATTGACTCCGTAGTGATGAAGGAACTCTGCGTCTTCAAACTCGATTATAGAAGCGGCAAACTTGTATGGGACCGCATCCTCCGGAGGGAAGCGCCACTGGCCGTCATCGGCAATCCTGGCCCCAAGAAGATTCCCTTCTTTGTCAAGCACGACAGTGCTGTAGCAGTCTCCTTTGAAAAGGTCTTTCGGCAGGCAGAAAAGCCATGTGGCGGCCAGAATCAGTCCGGCCGCCAGCAAGCATCTCTTATAGGTTTTATGTCTTACAGAATCCTTCATCCTACTTGGTTACAACAGCCTTTCCGGATGCCGTCCTTGCAGAAATGAGAGGGCTGTACATAAGCTCGCATGTAACGGAAGGAAGGATGTAACTTCCCTCGTATGCTGCACGGAGTTTGAGCTTGAAGGTCTTTGAAGTTCCTCTTGCAAGATTGAAGTACCATATTGCAGAGTCGTCACGGATATCCAGGTTGTCGTATGCATTGGCTGCAGCCACGGTTTCCTGGAAGAGTCTGTCGTTGAAGATTTCCCAGCCGGCAGGGAGAGGTGCGCGCAGCGCTACGTTCTCATAATCCTGTGCGATACCGGTATTTATTACCTGTATTACAGCTGTGAAATCCGTTCCCTGCTTTATGGATGCGGGATTAATCATGCTGCCGTCGGAAGCCATGTAAACGACAGACAGCCTGAGTCCTGAGTTCTTGGCTGCTATCTGGGCGTCCGGCTCCGGCTGAATGGTCTGTGACAGTGTAACATACATCGGTCCGGAGGACAGGTTGGTAATCTTTATATCCTTATCTTCCTTGGCAAGTTTGTATGTTGCTATTCCGGAAGTATTGTTGATGTTCTCCTGGGTGCGGCCCTCAATTTTAGCTTCAAGGGCAGCTCCTCCGGTAACTGCGAATAACCTGTCAAGAGCCATTGCGGCAAAAGCGCTTTCCTGGGTATTGGTATAACCGGGGCCAAAGACAGAAGCAATCTGGTGTGCGGTGGTAATCGCCTCACCAAATCTTCCTGCAAGGGCAAGTGCCTCTGTTGCAATTGCCTTGTCCCTGTATTCGGAGCCGAAGGTGATGTTCTTCTGGGAGCCATAGTCTGCAAAGCCCTGTTCCAAACCGGCAATCAGGTCTTCTGCAACTTTTTTCTTGCCTGTAAGGGAGTATACGGAAGAAAGCATCCACTTGGCCTGGGCCGACAGCTGGCCGTACTCCTTCAGGCGGTTCATGGCGCCTTCGTCTGGATTGCCGGATACGGCCAGTGAATAAAGCCTGAAAGCCTGGTCAAGGTCATAGAGGTCTTTGTTTGCAGAATTCCTGAAATTCTTTATTGCGTTTTTCTGGAATCTAAGCCAGGAGTTCACGACTTCGCTTGAAATTTCATATCCCTTGGCGCGGGCCTCACAAAGCAGGATTCCTGCCATGGATGTAACCCAGGTGTTGGAAGATACATTCCCGCTCCAGTATGCGAAACCGCCGTCCGGGAGCTGCCTTCCGTAAAGCTGTTTTATAATGTCAATCAGTTTTTCTTTAGCCTTTTCTGCTTTTGCTACAGGAAGTTTTTCCAGGCTGTGAAGCAGCACAAGGCCCCTTGAAGACAATTGCTCCGAGCACGAGTACTGGTAATTCATGGCATATGAATATGCTCCGTTGTAGTCGATTGCCGGAAGTGACGTCAGGGTGACAGCCCCTTCCTGCCTTTTTTCATTGGTTGCGATAGTGACTGTCTTTCCCCCGGCGACAATCTGGTAGTTTGTGTTAACTATCGGACTGTTGGGGTTCCTGACCGGCAGGTTGAAGCTTTCCTGTGTCTTATGCCCTGCCGATGTCGCCTGAACAGTTATCTTGGCAATACCATCTCCTGTCCCCTTAATCCTGAAGTTGGTAATCTTGTCTCCCGGGGAAGAGAAGCTAAGGGTGTTTTTGGATGTTCCTTCAATAGCAGCGGCGCCGCTTACGCTGATGGAGACATCGACACTGCCGATACCGTCTTCAAGGGCGAAGACGTTAACCGGAACCGCAATGTTGTCGCCTATTCCAAGCACTCTTGGCAGGGTGGTTACAGCCATAAGGGGAGACTTCACTGCTACGGTCTTCTCTGCATTGCCATATGCTCCGTCATGCGCGGCGACAACCATTACGCGTACGCTTCCTACATACATCGGAAGCTGAATGTCATGCCTGCCTGTGCCCTTGTCCAGGGTGAACGGACCAAGAACTTTGACAATGGGATTGAACCTGTTTTCTTTCTTGCTTCCGGTTATAATCTGGTCATCTCCGCCGATGCTGAGCATCTGGCCGAATTTGCCTCCTACCGCACCCATGACGTTGTCATAAAGGTCCCAGGTGCTTACGCCAAGGGCTTCCTTGGAGTACATGTAGTTCCAGGGATCCGGAGTCTTGAATGAGGTTATATCCAAAAGGCCCTCGTCTACGATGGCAACCATGTATGTCATCTTTTTACCATCGGCCTCGTTTACAGACAAGGTGAATTTCTCTTCCGGATGAACGGAATCCGCCATTTTTATCACTGGCTTCAGTACAGATTCTTTCTTGCTGACAAGAACCGGCTGAACGCCGTATAGACGTATGGGCAAGTCATTTGCCACGTTGCCGTGAGGCTGTACAAGGCTTATGTGAACAAAGAAGTTCGGTGCCATGTCGCCTTCAATCTTGAACTTGTAGACGGTGTCTCCATTCCCTGAAAGCTTTACCCATTTGCTGGAAATCACTCCGCCTCCGTTCTCCAGGGAAACAAGGGCGTTGCCGCTTCCTGCTGCTGCCGGGATATAGACAGTGGCGGTTTCTCCTACGGAATACTCTTTCTTGTCAAGTGAGAAGGTAAGCATGTTGAGGGCGTCAGGGTCTTTCCTGTCTGCGCGGCCAAGGTAGTCAGGCCAGTCTACCATTACCGTTGTACCGCTGGCGTGCCCGCTTGTCAGGTCCTTGACAAAGACAAGGTATCTTCCCCAGTCCGGATATTCTATCCTCATTGTCAGTTTGGCCGGCGTATTGTTGGAAATGAGTTTTCCGCTGGTTATGATATTTGCCGATGTTGAGTTGACATAGGCGTACAGGTCTTTTGTGCCGTTCTCCCACCACCAGTTCCAGCCAAGTTTGTAAACAGTATATTCAAGTGTGTGACCGCTCAGCTTCCTGCCCTCCGGGCTTACGGTTATAACGTCAAACACAATGTCCTTGCCGGTCTCATACCATTCTCCTTCTGTCGATGGAGCCTTGATTCCGACATATGCAGAATAAGGAGAGAAGGGAACCGTAGTGCTGGTTATGCTCTTGTCCCCGCCGTTTTCCTGGACGGTGCTTATGAGTGTGGCGTAAAGCATTCCGGGAGCCTCGCGAATCTCCGGAATGTTTACAGAGGCCTCCGTGCTTCCGTTCTGGTCCAGTCTTGTGTCAAGAAGCTCAAAAGGATCGCTGCTGAAGTTAACTGCAGGGTTGTTGAAAGTGTAGCCTTTATAATCTTTGAAGAAGGAGTTGTTCTTGGACAGGGCCATTGTGACCTTTGCCTTGAGCCCCTTTGCGGCAGGCCCGGTAAGCCAGTTGGAAGACATCTTTAGCTTTGCCGTCTGGCCGGCAGTAAGGATTCCGTCACCTATTACAGTATTGATTTTCAGGCGGTTGGGCTTTATGGTCTCTATTCTTACACTCTTGTTGAAAGAACTGCCTCCTACCTTGAAGTAAGAGTGCCATATTCCTGTAGGGTCATCTTCCTTAGTAGGAATGTCGAATCTGTAAAAGCCGTCTTTGCCGGACGAATTGACAGTCTTGGTGTAGAACTGCCCGGACGGATTGTAAAGTTCAAATGTTACAGGGTGAGATTCCGGAAGGTTGGCTCCTTTGTCCTGGAGCAGCATGGTAAGGTGAAGAGTGTCTCCGGGACGCCATACACCTCTTTCCCCGAAGATGTAGGCCTTCAGGCCTTTTTCCAGCTTCCTGCCGCCAACGTCAAAGCGGCTCAGGGAATTCTGCTCCCCGCTGACGATTCGTAAATAACTGATACTGCCGTCTTTACGAACTGTGGCGACGAAAGGTACTCCCTTCAGCTTTATTTCTGTAAGGCCGTCGGATGCCGTTTTGCCTTCTCCAATCTTCTGAAGCTGGTAATTGTAAACGTCGACATCGGCACCGGAAACCGGGGCGGAAGTTTTAATGGAAGCGGCGGCTACCCAAAGCCTGCCGGCTTCTGATTCTTTTGCGATAACGCCGATATCAGAGGCCATAAGGTTGACGGTAGGGAAGCGGTTGCTTACCATGTAATACGTCGGCTTGTCGGGATCGTTCCTTTCGTTCCAGTTGTATTCATCCCAGTCGATTCCGTCTCCCCAGTTAGACCAGTAATATCCGGGCTTGTCCCAGGCACTGTCATCCAGGGGAATATCGTCGAATGTGTTGTGCGCAGATTCTATGGGACCGGTCTTTCCGTAAAGGGAATATTCTTTCTTGAATGAGAAATGAACCATATAAATAGCCCCGCGCTCTTTCTTGAACAGGCCGGAAAGGTCCAGGCTGAAGTTCTGCCAGGAGTGCAGGTCTGTGTCCGGATTGGTGTCCAGGCGCACCGTTTTCGCATATATGAGCCTTCCGCTGCGGCGTACCATGTCTTCTCCGCTGATGGTGTTGTCTTGCAGGAAGTGAAGAATGTTGTTCTCGAAAATCTTGATAATCTTTACGTCTACAGCCATCAGGTTTACGCTGCTGAAGGGCAGGACTACGTTGTCGGCGTCGGGGACTATATTCCCGCTTACGGCAATCTTCACGGCAGGTTTATGAATGTTGCCGGCAATCTGTATTTCCTGATTGTTGCCCAGAACGTCCCCATCTGCACTTTTTATGCTTCCGTCCAGTTCAAGGACAAGGTCGTCGTAATAGAAATCCTCATAATAAACCTTCAAGGTGTTGCCTTTCCTTGAGAAAGTGGTTTTCCCGGCGTAACGGACATTCACGAGCCCGCTCGGAATCTGGCCCAGCGGCTCGCTGAAGGTTACAAGTATGTAAGGAGTATCTGCGTCTGTCAGTACGGCGCTGATAACCTTGAAGCTGCTTGTGCCCGGAATAGTCACTTCCTTGGCTCCCGGCAGGACAATGTCAGGGGCTGTGGCTTCAGTAATAACCTTGATTATCCTGTCCTCAGTCTCTCTCTTAAGCCCTGAAATAACGAAGGAATATTCGTAAGTGCCTGTTTTTGTGATAGTTGCCTCTTTGCCCTCTGCGGATACATTAAGCCCGTATTCTCCTTCTCCGTTAACGGACAGTGTGCCGGAAACCTCTGCCGTGGTGGCAGTTGTCAGAAGTCCTCCGCATTCTATGCTCACGATTCTTTTGGGTGAGTAGAAAGTGAATTCCAGTGTCTCAAGATTCTTGTCCTTCAGCCCCAGAGCCTTTCCAAGATTGAATTTGCAGGTATAGGTAACCCCTGGTTTCATACTGCCTTCTTCCGGGAGGAATTCCGCGGTGAAACCATTTGTGATTACTTGTTTGCCCTTGAGCGCGGGTGAGAACTCAAAGAGAAGTTCTTCTTCCGGGGAAACGATGTCAGAGCGAAGCGTGACGGTAACAGGTTTCCCGTCCGGGACCATGCTGCCGCTGAAACTCTTTACATAAGGAGCGAACAAATCAGCATCCGGGACTTTGTTTCCGTTTCCGGTGCATGAGAATAATGCTGCTATTGCGGCAGCGATTGCGAGAATTTTGACTGAAGATCTCATATTGTGAATGATTTTATACCTATTTATATAATATACTTACAAATGTAGGTAATCATTGTCATATTTTCAAGTCTTTATATGCCGATGTTTCTGATTTTTCCTTTTTATGACAAAATGTCAGTTTCTGCCATTGGCACGGCTCTTGTTTAAAAAAGAGAAAAGAAAATTTTTAAAAAACTATAGAACTATGATCAAACCTTTGGCAGACAGAGTGGTTATCGAGCCTAAAGAGGCCGAGACCAAGACAGCATCGGGATTGTATATTCCTGATACCGCAAAAGAAAAACCTCAGCAGGGCGTAGTGGCGGCAGCCGGCCCCGGTAAAAAAGATGAGGCAATGGAAGTTAAGGTCGGTGATGTTGTCCTTTATGGCAAGTATGCCGGCACAGAAGTCACTGTAGACGGCAAAAAGTACCTCATCGTCCGTCAGTCAGATATTCTTGCAATCCTTTAATTATTGACAATTATGGCAAAAGAAATAAAATTCAATGTTGATGTCCGCTCAAAAATGAAGGAAGGAGCAGACGCATTGGCAGATGCAGTAAAAGTTACCCTCGGCCCTAAAGGCCGCAACGTTGTCATCGACAAGAAATTCGGTGCTCCCCAGGTTACCAAGGACGGCGTTACCGTTGCCAAAGAGGTAGAACTGGAGGACCGTTTCGCCAATATGGGCGCCCAGATGGTCAAGGAGGTAGCTGCCAAGACAAATGAGCAGGCAGGTGACGGTACCACAACCGCAACCGTTCTTGCACAGGCAATCCTTAACGTAGGTATCAAGAATGTAACCGCAGGTGCCAATCCCATGGACCTCAAACGCGGTATCGACAAAGCAGTTGCAGCCGTTGTTGCAGAACTCAAGGCTCACAGCCAGGAGGTCGGCGACGACTACAGCAAGATCGAGCAGGTAGGTACAGTTTCCGCAAACAATGACTCTTACATCGGCAAACTTATCGCAGACGCAATGTCCAAGGTAAAGAAAGACGGTGTCATCACTGTAGAGGAGGCAAAGGGCACAGAGACAGAGGTTAAGGTTGTCGAGGGTATGCAGTTCGACCGCGGATACATCAGCCCTTATTTCATGACCAACGGAGACAAGATGGAGGCCGTCCTGGACGATCCTTACATCCTTCTTACAGACAAGAAGATTTCCACTATGGAAGACTTGATGCCTGTTCTTGAGCCGGTTGCACGTGAAGGCAAGGCCCTTCTTATTATCGCGGAGGATGTAGACGGGCAGGCTCTTACCACCCTGGTTGTAAACCGTCTTCGCGGTGCACTCAAAGTTGCAGCTGTAAAGGCTCCCGGATTCGGTGACCGCCGCAAAGAGATGCTTCAGGATATCGCAATCCTGACTGGTGCTACTGTAATCAGCGAGGAGCGTGGTTTCACCCTTGCAAACGCTACTGTCAAGATGCTCGGACGCGCAGAGAAGGTGACTATCACCAAGGAGAATACTACAATCGTAGGCGGCGCAGGTGACAAGGATGCCATCACAGAGCGTGCACAGCTTATCCGCCAGCAGATATCCACTACTACTTCCGATTACGACCGTGAGAAGCTCCAGGAGCGTCTTGGCAAACTGGCCGGCGGTGTAGCAGTACTTTATGTAGGCGCTACTACAGAGGTAGAGATGAAGGAGAAGAAAGACCGCGTAGAGGATGCTCTCAATGCAACCCGCGCAGCAGTGGAGGAAGGTTATCTTCCCGGTGGCGGCGTAGCTTACATCCGCGCAGCAGAGGTTCTAAAGGGACTCAAGGGAGAGAACGAGGACGAGACCACCGGTATCCGCATTGTTGCCCGCGCAATTGAGGAGCCTCTCCGCCAGATTGCCCTGAATGCAGGTGTAGACGGCAGCGTTATCGTACAGAAGATCCGTGAGGGTAAGGGTGACTTTGGTTACAATGCCCGTACCGATGAGTATGTAAATATGTACGAAGCCGGTGTTATCGACCCTACCAAGGTTGCACGTGTCGCCCTTGAGAATGCAGCATCTGTAGCCGGAATGTTCCTTACCACTGAATGCGGCATCGTAGACATTCCTGAGCCCGCACCCGCAGCTCCTGCCATGCCCGCCGGCGGCATGATGTAGGCCATTTTTTGACGATTTTTTGAACTAAATCGATTTTTTTTAAAAAAAGTTCAAAAAAAGTTTGCACGAATCAAAAAAGTGCGTACCTTTGCAATCCCGCTTGAAAAAATAGCGGGATTTTTTAGC